>DATMWF010000069.1:0-6128 GCA_035562675.1 Arenimonas sp.
TTTGCCAGGAGGCGCTCAGGCGCCCGTCGCCGCTCATGCGGGATCGCGTCGGCTTCTCTGCCCCATGCGCAGCTGGAACAGCAGCTTGGTGATCAGCAGGCGCTCTTCGATCGGCTTCTGCACCAGGTCGTTGGCGCCCAGCTGAATCAGCTGCTTCTGGTTACGCGGATCGGAATCGCCGGTCATCACCACGATCGGCAGCTGCTTTTTGCTGACGGCCTTGTCCTGACGGACGATCTTGAGCAGGTCCATGCCGGTCAGGTCGCCCTTCAGGTACACATCGCTGAGCACGATGTCCGGCAGTTTCCGGCCGTCCCGCAGCGCCTCATCGATCAGCACCAGCGCGTCTTCGACGCTCATCACGTGCTGCACGCCGAGACCGTGCTTTTTCATCATGCGCATGGTGGCGGCCGCCACCACCCGGCTGTCTTCGATGTACAGCACTTCGCCGCCGACCTCTTCCTCGGGCGCGATGTAGCCCTTGATGAACGAGGCCAAGGCCTCCATGCCCCAGGTCTTGTCGAAATAGTCGGTGACATGCTGGCTCAGGCTGCGCTGCTCCAGACGTTCCTGCACTTCGCCGGAAACCACGATGATCGGGAAGTACGACTGCGTGCTCTGATCGCGCGCGAAGGCGGCCAGCTCGGTGCCGTCCATGTCCGGCAGGGCCAGCGCAGTGACCAGCAGGTGCACCGGTTGCGCCAGCAGGACCGCCTTGGCCTGTTCGCCGTTTTCGCATTCGGTCACCACGGCATCCGGCAGGATCTTCGACATCATGCCGGTCAGCAGTTTGCGGACCAGCTTGGAGCCGTCCACCACCACCAGATGCGGATGCTGCAGATCCAGCGGCAGGAAGGCCATCGCGCTCACAGGTCAACCGGGCGCGTGGCACGCAGATGATGGCCGGCCGCCAGCCAAGCTCCGATGACGCCCAGCATGACGGCGCCCAGCATCAGCACCGGCAGGCTCCAGACCGGCGCCGGCGCGAAACGGAAGGCGCTGCCGTAGCTGGATATCAGCGCCAGGATGCTGGGTTGGATGTAATGTGCGGCGAGCAACAGCAGCGCGACCGCCAACAAGCCCGCCAACAGGCCCAGCAGGCCACCCATATACAGAAAGGGGCGGCGTACATAGCCGTCGGTGGCGCCCAATTGCTGCAGGACGGCGATTTCCTGTTCGCGGGCGGCGATGTCCAGGCGTACGTTATTGGCCACCGCCAGAACCGCGCCCAGAGCGAACACCAAAGCCAGCAGGCCGAGCAGACGCCCGCCGAAACCGAGCCAGGCGTTCAGGCGCTGCTGCCAGACCGCATCGTGCTGGACGAATTCGGCCTGCGGCATCGCCTTGAGGCGCTCCAGCAGCGCGCTTTCATCGCCTTTCGGTTCGATGATCATCACCACCGGCAAGGGGTTTTTCCCGATCAAGGTCACCGCTTTGGCCAGCTCGCCGCTGTTCTGGAAATCCTTCAGGCCTTCTTCGGGGGTCTTGATGCGTACGTTGGCCGCCGAGGGATCGCCGCGCAGCGGACCGGCCAGCGCCTTTGCCTGGTCGACGGTGACCTCCGGCTGGAAAAAAACGTTGATCGCGCGCGAACTCTGCACGCTGCCGCTCAACTGCTGCAGCTGCAGCAGGGACCAGCCCAACGCCAGCGGCAGCGACAGCGCGATGGCCATCACGCTCAGCGACAGCAGGCTGGAGAACGGGCGCTTGAACAGGCGGGCGACGCTGGACCTGAGTGCCGCGGCATGCTGCGCACGCCAGGCGGCGAAGGCGGAATAGGAAGCGGTTGGCTTATTCATCGGCCAACTCCTCCGGTGAGATGTCGTCCATCAGGCGGCCTTTGTCGATCACCAGCACGCGTTTCTTCATGCGCTTGACCAAGGCCAGGTCGTGGCTGGCGATGACCACGGCCGTGCCCTGTTCGGTCAAGCCGACCAGCATCTGCATGATGTCGGCGGCCAGGCTCGGGTCCAGGTTGCCGGTCGGTTCATCGGCCAGCAGCAGGATCGGCTGCGCGGCGATGGCCCGCGCGATGCCGACGCGCTGCTGTTCGCCGGTCGACAGGTCGGCGGACAGGGTCTGCGCCCGGCTGTCCAATCCCAGGCGCTGCAGGGCCTGATGCACGCGTTGCTTGATCTGCTTCGGGTCGATGCCGGCGATCAGCAGCGGCAGGGCGACGTTGTCGAACACGCTTTGGTCCAGCAGCAGGCAATGGTCCTGATGCACCACGCCCAAGGCGCGGCGGTGCAGGGCGACTTTTCCGCCACGCACGCTGTTGAGGTTTTTTTCCTGGAACCAGACCGCACCTTGGGTAGGCCGTTCGGACAGGTGCGCCAGCTTGAGCAACGTGCTTTTACCGGCGCCGGAATGTCCGGTGATGAAAACCATTTCCCCGGCCTCGACGGAAAAACTCAAATCATCCAGCGCCTGATGGCCGCCTGGATATTTTTTGCTGACGCCGTCAAAGCGCAGAAGTGTCATCGTTTGTTCCCGGGTGGTGGTATGCCTAGTGTGCCGTATTACGGCTTGGACTTCGAGGGGGAGAACCAGGATTTAATGCGCGAACCCAGCTGCTTGATGGGCGAAGGCTTTGGATTGGCGGTTTTCGCTGCGCCGCTGACCGGAGCCGAGGTCGAGGCTGGAGCGGACTGTGTGTCCATCGGCATGCGGCGCGGACGGCGTGGCTTACGGGCCGATGGCTCGGCATGTCCCGCGTCCTGCGTCACCTGCGGCGCGCTGGAACCCACCACGACCGGCTTATCGGCACGTGGTCTGTCCGGCGCCGGCCGGTCGCTGCGCGGTTTGTCCGAACGCGGCCGGTCGGAACGCGGACGGTCCGAGCGCGGGCGGTCGGAGGAGCGCGGACCCGATCCGGACCGGGCGCCCGATTTGCCGCCCGGCGGCTGCATCGCCTTGGCTTCGGCATAGATGTCGGCGATGCTCTCACCGGCTTCCGGCTTGGCGCGTGGCTGACGCGGAATGGCCACCAGCAGCTCGGAGGTCACCGGCGCGGTCGGGATTTTCTGTTCGATGAACGCCTCGATTTCCGGCAGGCCCTGCGCATACAGCTCACAGGCGAAGCTGATGGCGTCGCCCTCGGCGCCCAGACGGGCGGTCCGGCCGATGCGGTGCACGTAATCCGGGGCATCGAACGGCAGGTCGAAGTTGTACACGTGGCTGACGCCGTCGATATGCAGGCCGCGGGCGGCGACATCGGTGGCGACCAGGATCTCCAGTTCACCGCGCTGGAACTTGGCCAGCAACGACTGGCGGCGCTTCTGCGGCACGTCGCCGGACAGCACGCCGACGCGGTAATGGGCTTTTTCCAGGGCGCGGGCAACGCGCTCGACCCAGACCTTGGTGTTCACGAACACCATGCAGCGCCCGTCTTCCAGGCGCGACAGCAGGCTGATCAACAGCGGCAGCTTTTCTTCCATGGCCGGGAAGTACAGGAGCTGGCGCACGCGCGCGGCGGTGATGCTCTCGGTTTCCACCGACAGCTTTTCCGGGTCGTTCATGTGCTCATAGGCCAATTCCAGCACGCGGTGGCTGAGCGTGGCGGAAAACAGCAGGGTCTGGCGTTCCTCGCGGATCGGCAGTTTGCGCATCAGGTAGCGCAGGTCCTTGATGAAGCCCAGGTCGAACATGCGGTCGGCTTCGTCGAGGATGCAGACTTCGCAGGCATGCAGCGACACCACGCCCTGCTTGACGTAATCGATCAGCCGGCCCGGCGTCGCGATGATGATGTCCGAGCCCTGCTCGAGCATGGTTTTCTGCTTTTCGTAATCCACGCCGCCGTAAACCAGGGCGAACTTCAGGCCCAGCGCGGCGCCGAATTTCTCGGCATCCTTGGCGATCTGGATGGCCAGCTCACGGGTCGGCGCCAGGATCATCGCGCGCGGATCGGCGGCGCGGCGGTTGGCCAAGGCCGGCTTGGTCAGCAGCCGGTTCATGCAGGCCACCAGGAAGGCCAGGGTTTTACCGGTGCCGGTCTGGGCCTGTCCGGCCACATCGCGGCCGGCAAGGGCCACCGGCAGGGTCATGGCCTGGATCGGTGTGCAGCGCGAGAAGCCGGCCTGCTCCAAGCCCTGAAGCAGCGCAGGGGTGATGTCGAAATTGGAAAAAGCTATGTCAGTCAGTGGTTTATCAGTCATTTTCGGGGTTCCGCGGCGTGTGCGCCGCTTGCATTGCGCCTCTGGACAGCGCACACTGCGCAACAAGATTAGGCGTCGGGGATTGAGTTTTTTACGATCGCCCATATTCTACCCTAAAGCCCGTATTGACGTTTTTTTTGAATCCAAGGAGTGTTCCGTGAGCGATAAAGTCCAGCACGTCACCGATGCCAGCTTCGACGCTGATGTATTGAAATCAACCACCCCGGTGCTGGTGGATTTCTGGGCCGAATGGTGCGGTCCATGCAAAATGATCGGCCCGCTGGTCGACGACATCGCCACCAGCCACGAAGGCAAGGTCAAGGTGGTCAAGATCAACATCGACAGCAATCCCGGCACCCCGCGCCAGTATGCGGTGCGCGGCATCCCGACCCTGATGCTGTTCAAGGACGGCAAAGTGCAGGCCACCCAGGTCGGCGCGCTCGGCAAGGCACAGCTGGCCGCGTTTGTCGACGGCAACATCTGATATGACGTCGCACCTGAGGGCGCAATGCCTTCAGGTGCTTGCCCAAACCGGCCATCGGTGCTAATTTAGTGGGCAATCGCGCCACGCGCTGAAATCATTACCCCCTTCTCCCTTACTTTCCCCCTAGCTCGCACTCGCGAGGAACCCTCTGTGTCAGAAATCGAAAACGACTCCGGCGAACCATCCGCCAAAAAAATCATCCGTAAACCCCGTATCACCAAAGTGGTAAAAGCCAAGCCCAGCGCGCCGGCTGAAATCACCGTGCATGTCGATCCCGCGCCGGTTCAAGCGCCGGTGCAGGCGCCAGCAAGTGCGGCGGCCGCCGACGAACGCGCGCCGCGCCCGGAACGTCAGGAGCGCGGCGAACGGCACGAACGCAGCGAGCAGCGCCCTGAACGCCAGGCCGACCCCGGCCAGACCGGCGAGTCGCAAGCGGCCCAGGATGGCGAAAGCCAAGGCGCCCAGGACAACCGTCCGCCGCGCCAGCACCAGCAGAACAGCAACCGCCGTGACCGCTTCCAGAACCGCAACGAGCGCTTCCAGAACCGTGACCGTGAACGCGGCCAGCCGCGCGCCGAAGGCGAAGGCTTCGACGAGCCGCGCCCGGCCTTCCAGCCGCCGCAGCTGCCGCCGGATTTCCCGAACTACACGCTGACCGAACTGAAGCGCATGCCGATGCCGAAGCTGCTGGAAATGGCCGAGCAGCTCAACCTGCACGAAGGCGTGGCGCGCATGCGCCGCCAGGACGTGACCTTCGCGCTGCTGAAAGTGCTGACCCGCCATCCGGCCGGCGTCGCCGCCGAAGGCGTGCTGGAAATCCTGCCGGACGGCTACGGCTTCCTGCGCTCCGCCGACGCCAGCTACCTGGCCGGCCCGGATGACGTGTACATCTCGCCCAGCCAGATCCGCCGCTTCAACCTGCGCACCGGCGACCACCTGGCCGGCCGCATCCGCTGGCCGAAGGACGGCGAACGCTATGTGGCGCTGAACACCCTCGACACCATCAACGGCGAGCCGTTGGAACAGTCGAAGAACAAGGTGCTGTTCGAGAACCTGACCCCGCTGTTCCCGCGCCGCCGTTTCACGCTGGAGCGCGGCAACGGCTCCACCGAAGACATCACCGTCCGGATCATGGACCTGATGGCGCCGCAGGGCAAGGGCCAGCGCGCCCTGATCGTGTCGCCGCCGAAAGCCGGCAAGACCATGATGATGCAGAACATCGCACAGGCCATCATCCACAACCATCCGGAAGTGCACCTGATCGTGCTGCTGATCGACGAACGCCCGGAAGAAGTCACTGAAATGCAGCGCACCGTGCGCGGCGAAGTGATCTCCTCGACCTTCGACGAACCGGCGGCGCGCCACGTGCAGGTCGCCGAGATGGTGATCGAGCGCGCCAAGCGCCTGGTCGAACACAAACGCGACGTGGTGATCATGCTCGATTCGATCACCCGTCTGGCGCGCGCCTACAACATGGTGGTGCCGAGCTC
>DATMWF010000070.1:0-5514 GCA_035562675.1 Arenimonas sp.
CTGGCGGAAGGCATCGCGACCCTCTCGGCGGCGTTCGCGCCGGAAACCGTGATCGTACGCCTGTCGGATTTCAAATCCAACGAATACGCCAATCTGATCGCGGGCCAGCAATACGAGCCGCATGAGGAAAATCCGATGATCGGCTTCCGCGGCGCGTCGCGTTACATCAGCGACAGCTTCCGGGACTGCTTCGCGCTCGAATGCCGCGCGGTCAAGAAAGTGCGCGAAGACATGGGCTTGACCAACTGCTGGATCATGATCCCGTTCGTGCGCACGCTCGAGGAAGGCCGACTGGTGATCGCCGAGCTGGCGAAAAACGGCCTCAAGAGCGGCGAACACGGCCTGAAGGTCATCATGATGTGCGAAGTGCCTTCCAATGCCCTGCTCGCCGATGAATTCCTGGACATCTTCGACGGCTTCTCGATCGGCTCAAACGACCTGACCCAGCTGACCCTCGGCCTCGACCGTGACTCGGCCATCGTCGCGCACCTTTTCGACGAGCGCGATCCCGCGGTGAAGAAGCTGCTGTCGATGGCGATCAAGACCGCCAAGGCTCGCGGCAAGTACGTCGGCATCTGCGGTCAAGGCCCATCCGACCATCCGGATCTCGCCGACTGGCTGCTGCAGCAGGGCATTGAATCGGTTTCACTCAATCCGGATACGGTGGTCGACACCTGGCTGCGTCTGGCCAAGCTCAAAGCGGATTCCTAGTCTGACGGGCGGCTAAATACCGCCCCTGCCGCTATGGGTTTTACGCGCCAGCCAGTTTCCCCATGAACTGCCGGTAATATTTCAGTTCATTGACCGACTCGATGATGTCGGACAGCGCGGTGTGCGTACCCTGCTTGGTGAAGCCGTCCAGCAGCGGCGCATTCCAGCGCCGGCACAGTTCCTTGATGGTCGAGACATCGATGTTACGGTAATGGAAATAGCTTTCCAGACGCGGCATCAGACGCGCGAGGAAGCGCCGGTCCTGGCAGATGGAGTTACCGCACATGGGTGATTGCCTGCAGTCCACCCATTCCGCCAGGAAAGCGACCATATGCGCTTCGGCCTTGGCCGCGTTCATATGGCTGTCCAGCACACGCTGCCATAAGCCCGATTTCGTATGGGTGTTCCTGTTCCAGTCGTCCATGGCCTCCAGGGTTTCAAGGCTGTGGCGGATGGCGAACTCCGGGCTTTGCGCCAGGATGTTCAGCTGTCCGTCGGTGATCACCGCGGCGATTTCCAGCAGCTGGTCCTTTTCAGGCGACAGTCCGGTCATCTCGCAATCGATCCAGATCAGGCGCTGGCTTTTATCGTCGGTTGTCATAACATTCCCCTGCACAGTGCTTATACTGTATCAAATCCAAGCGCGCCACGACTCATGACACCGGACATCAACAGCCACTACGCCATTCTGACCGCCATGCTGGCACCCGCTTTGCTGATGGCCGCCACCGGCTCCCTGCTGCTGTCGGCCAACAACCGCCTGGCGCGGGTCGTCGACAGGCTGCGCATCCTCATGCAGAAGTGGAACGAGAACGCGCGCAACCACACCGGTCTGGAAAACCAGATCCAACGCCACCGCAAACGCAGCAATGCCCTGCTGCGCGCGTGCCTGTTCCTGTACTGCGCGCTGGGTTCCTTCATCGGCACCAGCTTGGCTTTGGCGGTGGATGCCGTCAGCGGCAACCGGATTCCGCAATTGCCGACCATTCTGGGACTGCTCGGCATGGCTTTCCTGCTCGGCGCCGCATTCAATCTGGGCCGCGAAGTCTGGGCGGCGGTAAAAAGTTTCGAAGCGGAGATCCAGGAAGAGATGCGCTAGGCGCGCAGCCGCTTGGCTTTGAAATAAGCGCTGAGCATGGCGCCGGCCTGTTCGCCGAGCAACCCGCCCGCAACGATGACTTTATGGTTGTGGCGCCCGTCCGCCAGCAGATCGAACACGGAGCCGCAGGCGCCGGTTTTTGGGTCGCTGGCGGCAAACACCAGGCGCTTCACCCGTGCATGCACCAAGGCCATGGCGCACATCGCGCAGGGTTCCAACGTCACATATAGGGTGGTGTCGAGCAGACGGTAGTTACCCAGCTTACGGCCCGCCTCGCGTAAAACCTGCATTTCGGCATGTGCACTGGGGTCGGAGTTTGAAATGGTCAGATTATGCCCTTCGGCCAGGACTTCCCCGTCGGCAGCTACCAACACAGCCCCTACCGGCACTTCATCGATGGCTTCAGCGGCCCTGGCCTGTGCCATGGCGCGTTGCATGAAGGCGGTATCTTGCGCGCTGAAATCGACCATTATTCCCATTCAATGGTAGCTGGCGGCTTGCCCGATATGTCATAAACTACACGAGAAACACCTTTCAACTCATTGATTATTCTATTAGACACATTTCCAAGTAGTTCATACGGCAAGTGTGCCCAATGCGCGGTCATGAAATCGACGGTTTCCACCGCCCGAAGGGCAATCACCCATTCATAGGCACGGGCGTCGCCCACCACACCGACCGATTTCACCGGCAGGAACACCGCAAAGGCCTGCGAGGTTTTGTCGTACCAGCCGGACTTGCGCAGCTCATCGATGAAAATGGCATCGGCTTTGGCCAACAGCTCTGCGAATTCCGGCCTGACCTCGCCCAGGATACGCACACCCAGGCCCGGTCCCGGGAACGGATGGCGGTACACCATATGCGGCGGCAGGCCGAGTTCCACACCGATACGGCGCACCTCGTCCTTGAAAAGCTCGCGTAGCGGCTCGACCAGGCCCAGTTTCATGTGCTCAGGCAGACCGCCGACGTTGTGATGCGATTTGATGACATGCGCCTTGCCGGTCTTGCTGCCGGCCGACTCGATGACATCCGGGTAGATGGTGCCCTGCGCCAGCCATTTGACGTTGCTGAGCTTGGCGGATTCTTCCTCGAAGATCTCCACGAACAGGCGGCCGATGATCTTGCGCTTGGTTTCGGGCTCGCTCACGCCCTTCAAGGCCGCGAAATAGCGCTCGGCGGCATTGACGCGGATGACTTTGACGCCCATGTGCTCGGCGAACATCGCCATGACCTGATCGCCTTCCTGCCAACGCAGCAGGCCGGTGTCCACGAAAACGCAGGTCAGGCGCGTGCCGATCGCCTTATGCAGCAGGGCCGCCACCACCGAGGAATCCACGCCGCCGGACAGGCCGAGCAGCACTTCATCCCCGCCGATCAGCGCATGCACGCGGGCAATCTGGTCGTCGATGATGTTGGCCGCGGTCCACAGGGCGCGGCAGCCGCAGATTTCCTTGACGAAACGCGACAGCAGCGCTTCGCCGGACTGGGTATGGGTGACCTCCGGGTGGAACTGCACGCCGTAGTATCGGCGCGTGTCGTCGGCCATGGCCACGATCGGCACGTTGTCGGTACTGGCGGTGACGGTAAAGCCATCAGGAACCGCGGTGACGCGGTCGCCGTGGCTCATCCAGACGTTCAGGCGCGGCGGCTGGCCGGTGGCGTCGTTGAGGCCGTCAAGCAGCGCGCAGGGTGAGTTCACGTTCACGGTGGCGGCGCCGAATTCGCGGTGATGGCCGGATTCGACGCTGCCGCCGAACTGCATGGCCAGGGTCTGCATGCCGTAACAGATGCCGAGCACGGGCACATTCATGTCGAACACTTCCTGCGGCGCGCGCGGCGAACCGGCTTCGGTGGTCGATTCAGGACCGCCGGACAGGATGATGCCCTTGGGCGCGAAGGCGGCGATGTCCGAAGGCTTGTGGTCCCACGCCCAGATTTCGCAGTACACCCCGGCTTCGCGGATGCGGCGGGCGATCAACTGGGTGTACTGCGCGCCGAAATCGAGGATCAGGATCTTGTCGCTATGGATATCTTGCATCATCAGCCCGCGCGGTAATTAGGGGGTTCTTTGGTGATCTGCACGTCGTGCACATGCGCCTCGCGGGCGCCGGCGTTGGTGACCCGGACGAACTTCGGCTTGGTGCGCATTTCCTCGATGGTCGCGCAGCCGACATAGCCCATTGACGCACGCAGGCCACCGGCCAGCTGGTGCACGATCGAGCCGAGGTGTCCGCGGTACGGCACGCGGCCCTCGATGCCTTCCGGCACCAGTTTGTCGGCATCCGATGCGTCCTGGAAGTAACGGTCCTTGCTGCCCAGCTCCATGGCGCCCAAGGAACCCATGCCGCGGTAGCTCTTGTAGCTGCGGCCCTGGAACAGTTCAACCTCACCCGGGGCTTCTTCGGTGCCTGCGAACAGGCCACCGATCATGATGCTGGAGGCGCCGGCCGCGATGGCCTTGGCGATGTCGCCGGAATAGCGTACGCCGCCATCGGCGATCAACGGAATCCGGCCCTTCAGCACTTCGGCGACCATCGACACCGCGGTGATCTGCGGCACGCCGACCCCGGCCACGATGCGCGTGGTGCAGATCGAACCCGGGCCTACGCCAACCTTGACCGCGTCGGCGCCGTAGTCCATGAGGGCCAGCGCCGCGTCCGCGGTGACGATGTTGCCGCCGATGACATCGACCTGCGGGTAATTTTGCTTGACCCATTTGACACGTTCGAGCACGCCCTGCGAATGGCCGTGCGCGGTATCCACCACCACCACGTCGACACCGGCCTGGACCAGGGCTTCGATACGGGCCTCGGTATCGCCGCCGACACCGACAGCGGCGCCGACCAGCAGCTGTTCGCTGCTGTCCTTTGCGGCATTCGGGTTATCGCGGGCTTTCTGGATGTCCTTCACGGTGATCAGGCCGCGCAGCTGGAACGCGTCGTTGACCACCAGCACTTTCTCGATGCGGAACTTGTGCATCAGGGCCAGCACTTCCTCGTCGCTGGCGCCTTCGCTGACCGTGACCAGCTTGTCTTTCTTGGTCATGATGTTACGGACCGGATCATCGAGCTTTTTCTCGAAGCGCATGTCGCGGCTGGTGACCAGGCCGACCAGCTGACCGCCATCGACCACCGGTACGCCGGAGATGTTGCGGGCACGCGTAAGCTTGATCACTTCGCCGATGGTGGTGTCGGGATTGACGGTGAACGGCTCGCGGATCACACCGGCTTCGAAATTCTTGACCTTGGCGACATGCGCGGCCTGTTCGGCAAGGCTCATGTTCTTGTGCAGGATGCCGATGCCGCCGAGCTGCGCCATGGCGATGGCCAGACGCGCTTCGGTCACGGTATCCATGGCCGCCGATACGATCGGCAGATTGATGCGGATATTGCGGGTCAGCTGCGTCGCGAGGCGGACGTCTTTGGGCAGGATAATGGAGTGCGCAGGCACAAGGGAAACGTCATCGAACGTTAAGGCTTCAGCGAGAATACGCAGCATGGACAGCTCCGAGTTTGTGAAGCGATTCATTATAGCGGATTGCGCGCCCCGCTGTCGATGTCAGGCGTCGATCGCCTCGCAGGCTTCCAGGGTGTTCTGCATCAGGGTGGCCACCGTCATCGGCCCGACGCCGCCGGGCACCGGGGTGATCCAGCTGGCGCGTTTGGCCGCTTCGGCGTAGGCGACGTCGCCGCACAGGCGGCCGT
>DATMWF010000071.1:0-30703 GCA_035562675.1 Arenimonas sp.
CGCATAATGGCGGGTCGCCGATTCATACTCAACGTGTGCGGTCGAAATCGTGATGCCGCGCGCTTTTTCTTCCGGCGCCGCGTCGATCTGGTCATAGGCCTTGAATTCGCCGCCGAAACGCTCGGCACCGATCTTGGTCAAGGCCGCGGTCAAGGTCGTCTTGCCATGATCCACGTGGCCAATCGTACCCACGTTCACGTGGGGCTTTGTACGCTCAAACTTACCTTTTGACATATCGATCTCTCAAGCAAATGTGGAATTTAAAAGGCCAATCCGCGGACGGACCGGGTGTAGCTGGTGCTCACGAAAGGAATCGAACCTTCGACCTCTTCCTTACCAAGGAAGTGCTCTACCGACTGAGCTACGTGAGCGGCAATACAAAACAGCAAAATCTAACGCGGCTTAATGGAGCGGGATAGGAGAATCGAACTCCTGCGATCAGTTTGGAAAACTGAGGTTCTACCATTAAACTAATCCCGCCTCTGCATCAAAGCTGGAAACGCACAAAAAAACAAAAACTGGTGGAGGGAGGTGGATTCGAACCACCGAAGGCGTAAGCCAGCAGATTTACAGTCTGCCCCCGTTGGCCGCTTGGGTATCCCTCCAGAGTTAGCCGACAATTTTCGCTCGGATTCGGCGGTTTGTCAACGCCTTTGAATCAAACATTGAAGCGGAAGTGCAGCACATCCCCTTCCTGCACCAGGTAGTCCTTGCCTTCCAGACGCAGGCGGCCGGCTTCTTTGGCGCCGGCTTCGCCGCGATACTTGATGAAGTCGTCAAATGCGATGGTTTCGGCGCGGATGAAGCCTTTCTCGAAGTCGGTATGGATGACCGCCGCCGCCTGCGGCGCGGTGGAGCCCTTGGCAACCTGCCAGGCACGCACCTCTTTGACCCCGGCGGTGAAATAGGTCTGCATGCCCAAAAGCTTGTAACCGGCACGGATCACCCTGCTCAGCCCCGGTTCAGTTAAACCCAGGTCAGTCAGGAATTCCATGCGCTCGTCATCTTCGAGCTGCGACAGCTCTTCTTCGATCGCGGCGCACACCGGCACCACTTCAGCACCCTCGATTTCGGCCCGGGCACGGACTTTGTCCAGCAACGGATTGTTTTCGAAGCCGTCCTCGAGCACATTGGCCACGTACATCACCGGCTTGAGGGTCAGCAGGAACAGGTCGCGGACCAGGGCTTTTTGCTCGGCATCCAAGCCCAAAGCGCGGGCGGTCTTGCCTTCATCCAGCCCCTGACGCAGGATCTGCAGCACGGGCTTGCGGGCGGCCGCGTCCTTATCGCCGGCCTTAGCCTGCTTCTCGGCGCGCAACAGCGCTTTTTCGACAGACTCCAGATCCGCCAAGCCCAGCTCGGTGTCGATGGTTTCGATATCCGATATCGGATCGACCTTGCCGTTGACATGGATGATTTCGCCATGTTCGAAGCAGCGCACGACATGCGCGATGGCGTCCACTTCACGGATGTGGGCCAGGAATTTGTTGCCCAGACCCTCGCCTTTCGAGGCGCCGGCGACCAGGCCGGCGATATCGACGAATTCAAAGGATGTCGCCAACACGCGCTGCGGCTTGACGATCTCGGCCAGCTGCGCCAGGCGCAGGTCAGGCACCGGAACGACGCCGGTATTGGGCTCGATGGTGCAGAACGGGAAGTTGGCGGCAGCGATGCCGGCCTTGGTCAGTGCATTGAAAAGTGTCGATTTACCGACGTTCGGCAAGCCCACGATACCGCATTTGATGCCCATAATTAACCTCTTGCAGATGCCGGCGGCGTCATTTCGGCGCCGGCGTGTGTAATTGCTTCATGGCGTCGTTGAAACGCCCGTCGACCATCAGCGGGACCACGGCCAATGCGGCCTCAATGGCCCGCTCGATGGAAATGCCGTCATCCATGCCCGGGCGGCCCAGCACCCAGGGCGTGACCTTGTCTTTATGGCCCGGGTGGCCGATGCCGACCCGCAACCGGTGGAAACGGCCATGTCCGAGCAGCGCGATGGTATCACGCAGGCCGTTCTGGCCGCCATGCCCGCCCTCGAACTTAAGGCGCGCCACGCCCGGCTCCAGGTCCAGCTCGTCATGCGCCAGAAGGCATTGCTCCGGCTCGATCTTCCAGTACTGCAGGCCAGCCAGGACGGCGCGCCCGGAGTGGTTCATGAAGGTGGTCGGCTTCAGCAGATGCACCGATTGGCCGCCCACGGTGATTTTCGCGGTTTCGGCATGCAGCTTTTTCTCCATGCCCCAGCGCGCCTGGTACTTTTCGGCCAGCGCGTCAATAAACCAAAACCCGGCGTTGTGCCGGGTTCGGGAATATTCAGGCCCGGGGTTGCCGAGGCCCACAATCATTTTAATCGCATCCATAATCGACATCCGAAGGGTTTGACGGATCAAACCCCTTCGGAACAGTCCATTACTTCTTCTTGGCCGGTGCGGCAGCCGGCGCAGCGCCTGCTTTGGCGGACTTGGTGGACGGCACTTCAGCGGCTTCAGCGGCGGCGGTGTCTTCATCCGTGCCACGGGCGAACTTGGCGATAACCACGGCCAGGTCATGCTCTTTGCCGAGCTTCAGGGCAGGAATCTCGACGCCTTCCGGCAGCTTGATCTGCGAAATGTGCACGATGTCGCCGGCGGTCAGTTCGCCGAGGTCCACTTCAAGGAACTCCGGCAGGTTGCGCGGCAGGCAGTTGATGGTCAGCTCATTGAGTTCATGGGTGACGATGACGTTGGCGGTCTTGCCGGCCGGTGATTTTTCCTGGTTCAGGAAGTGCAGCGGCACGTTGAAGCGGATGGCTTCGTTTTCGTCCACGCGCTGGAAATCCAGGTGCATGATCTGCTGCTTGAACGGATGGCGCTGCATATCGCGCAGCAGGACCCGCTGGTTCTTGCCGTCCACGACCAGGTTCAGGATCGAGGAATAGAACCATTCGTTCTGGCTGACATGCCACAGGTGGTTATGTTCGATCTGGATCGATTCCGGGCTGATTTTCGCGCCGTAAATGATGGCGGGTACTTGGCTGGCATGACGGAGGCGGCGGCTCGCACCTTTGCCTTCATCCTTGCGGGCGCTTGCATTTAATGTATGTTCTGACATAAAGAATTACCTTCTAGGGAAATAACCGCCTTGCGGCGGGGAGTCCGCTCACTCGCGACCAAGTGAGCGATGTTTGGGTTTTTATCCGCCGGGACCGGCGGGCATCACCCACAAAAAACGTTAATCCACGTACAGCGAACTGACCGACTCGCCCAAGGCGATGCGGCGGATGGTTTCGGCCAGCACTTCCGCCACGCTCAACTGGCGGATGCGGCTGCAGGCCTTGGCCGCTTCGCTGAGCGGGATGGTATCGGTCACCACCAGCTCGTCAAGCGCCGAGTTGGTGACGTTGTCTATGGCCGCGCCGGACAGCACGGCGTGCGTGCAGTAGGCCACGACCTTCACCGCGCCCTGCGCTTTCAGCGCATTGGCGGCGGCGCACAGCGTGCCGGCGGTATCCACGATGTCATCGACCATGACGCAGGTCTTGCCGGAAACGTCACCGATGATGTTCATCACGGTCGCGACATTGGCGCGCGGCCGGCGTTTGTCGATGATGGCCAGATCGGCGTCGTCCAGGCGCTTGGCGATGGCACGGGCCCGCACCACACCGCCGACGTCAGGCGAGACCACGATGATGTTGTCGGTGCCGTGGTGGCGCCAGATGTCCGCCAGCAGCAGCGGCGAGGCGTACACGTTGTCGACATGGCAGTCGAAGAAACCCTGGATCTGCTCGGCATGCAGGTCCATGGTGATGACGCGGTCGGTATTCACCACCGAGAACATCTTGGCCGCCACTTTCGCGGTGATCGGCACGCGCGCGGAACGCGGGCGGCGGTCCTGGCGGGCATAGCCGAAATACGGCACCACGGCGGTCACCGTGTTGGCGGCCGCGCGGTTCAGCGCGTCGATCAAAGCCAGAAGCTCCATCAGGTGTTCGGCCGAAGGGGCGTTGGTCGGCTGGATCACGAAGACATCCTGCGCGCGGACGTTTTCCTCGATTTCGACCTGCACTTCACCGTCTGAGAACTTGCTGACCAGGGCTTTTCCCATCGGCACGCCAAGTTCCCGGCATACCGATTGCGCCAGAGGGCGGTTAGCATTACCCGAAAAAACGAGCATGTTTTGCTTACTCATCAGTAACCCTTGGCGCGCATTGTGAGAAATTGGCTGGGGTGGTAGGATTCGAACCTACGGATGCCAGGATCAAAACCTGGTGCCTTGGGCCTCTTGGCGACACCCCAATTTCTTATGTAATGGATTCCCGCTGCGCCTGCGTTACAGCCTGCAGAAGCGGCGATTCCGATGCTGACTCAACCACCCAGGAGCGGTACCCATCAGGCAACTTGACCTGCGCTTCACACGCCGCCTCTTTCGAGTCGAACCGCATGAAACACCCGCCTCCGGTGCCGGTGAGCGCAACCTTGCCGAAGCGCGCCATGCTTTCGAACACCCGGTCGATCCGGGGCTGAAGCTGGCGCACAACGGGTTCAAATGCGTTTTCAAGCAACGAACCACTTACGTAGCTCTCTATTTTCACCAATTTTTGGTCGCGCGTCAATTGCGGAGACTGAAAAAGTTCATGGGTGGGCACATGAACCGCGCTGTCAATGAGTAAATACCACGCTTCGGGCAGATGAACAGCCGTTAATTTCTCCCCGACCCCCTCGGCCCAGGCGTTTCGTCCGCGCACGAAAACCGGCACATCTGCGCCGAGTTCGAGGCCTATTCCGGCCAGCCGGTCCACGCTGAGCGATAACCGCCACAGATGGTTCAGCGCCACCAGCACGGTCGCGGCGTCACTTGAACCGCCGCCGAAACCGCCGCCCAGCGGTATCTGTTTGTCCACGGCGATGTCCACGCCAAGCGGGCTGCCGGCCGCCCGCTGCAGTGCCCTGGCCGCCCTGACGGTGATGTCCTGTTCCGCCGGCACGCCGTAAGACGGGGTGCCGATGCGTTCCACGAGCCCGTCCTGACGGACTCTCAGACGGATCGTGTCGCCCCACTTCAGCAACTGAAAAACGGTCTGCAGCGCATGGTAGCCGTCCGGACGGCGCCCGGTCACACGCAAAAACAGATTGAGTTTCGCCGGCGCGGGCCAGACGGTCCAAGCCGCGTCATTCATCCGCCACCTCGATCCACTGGTCGATCACCAGGCGCAGCCTGGATCCCTCCCGGGATGTTTCAAGCTTTTTCGGCAGCCATACCGGCGTCTGAACCCATTCCTGATAGCGCCATTGCCATCCATCGACGATGGGCCCCGCGCCGGCATCACGCAGGAAGGCGGTGCCGGCCTGCTCCGGCCAATAGGCGCGCAACCCGTTCATCAGCGACGCGGCCGGCATGGCGACCTGCAGAACCTGCTGCAGCAACTGCTCCGTTTCACCGGACTGCAGCAAGCGCCCCGAGGCATCGAATACCTGGGCGGTGGACGGATTCATGCGGATATTCACTGCACCCAAGGCCATCGGACCGGTCAATGTGATTTCCGACTGCTGGCCGGCCTGACGCCAGCGCACCTGTGCCGTACCGCCCTGACCCTGATGGGAATAAGCCAGACGTCCTTTGAACGACCAGTCCGGATGGTTTCGCAGATAGGTATCGCGCGCGCGCAGGGCCGCGTCGTCCAAGGCCGGGCCTTTCGGCAGGCTGACGCAGGCCGACAGCGCCAACAACATCAGCAACCCCAGGGACTTCAAGGCAGCAGTTCCTTCAGCTTGATCAGATCGGCCTCTCCGGCATCCAACTCCAGCCCCTTGTTCAGATAGTCACGTGCCTGGCGCTTATCGCCCAACTGCAGCAGCACCTGCGCCAGATGTCCGGCCGTCACTGCCGATGGCGCGGCATCCCAGGCTTTCTGCAACGGTGGCAATGCCTGGTCGTTGCGGCCCAGCCTGTGCAGTACATAGCCGTAGCTGTCGAGTATTTCCGCCCGATTCGGGGCAAGCAGGAATGCCTGTTCGATCGGTTTCAGCGCGGTCCGCGGACGGTCCATTTCCTTGGCCAGTGTGTAGCCATAGGCATTCAAGGCATCGGCATCGGCGGGCGCCATGCGCAGGAGCTCCTGCAGCTCATCGAGCGACTGCTGCACCTGGCCTTGGCTGAACAGCCGCATGGCGAACTGGTAGCGCATGCGGTGCGCCCGGGGCCAGGCCATGAGCGCGCGCCGATAGACGTCGTTCAGCGCCGCCGGCGCCGCGTTCCCGCCCGGTTCGGCCAGCTGCAGGAACTGGACTTCGGTGGCGAAGGATTCCCGGCGGATTTCGTCCGACAGGCTGTCGTCGCGCTGAATGCCGGCCAGCAGTTCCATCGCCTCGCTTTTCCTGTTTTGCCGGAATAGCACCACAGCCAGCCGGATTGACGCGGTGGTGGGCGTATCCCGGGCCAGGGCCTCGCGGTAAAAGCCTTCCGCCGCAGGCCAGTCCTTGCGTAACTCGGCATTGGAGCCCAGCAGAGCCGCGCGTTGGAAATGCGTCAGTCCGGCATCCCGTTCGATATCGGCGGAAAGTGCCGCGGATTTGGCTTCATCGTAAAGCCGGCCCAGCTGGATGATGCGCTGATAGTAGCTCGAGCTGTCCTGCGGCAAGGCCATCATCCAGCGGTAGGCCTGCCGGTCCAGCCCCAGGCGACGTGCGACGGTCAGCACCGAGCGGCGCTGGACTTCATCGAAATCCTGCGGGTCTATGGCATCGATCTTGGCAAGGCACTGGGCCTGCGGTCCGCGCAGGCAGGCATTCAACAGGCCTGCCATCACCGCCTGACCGCCTGTCGTGCCGATATCCTGCAGCAATCGATCCGCCAGGGCGTCCTGACGCCATTGGACGGCATACAGAAACAGCTCATAGCGTTCGCTCCCGGACAGATCCGATGCCAGCGCATAAAGGGACAAGGTCCGCTCGAGTTCCGGCCGGTACTGCGGCGAATGCGACTCCACGACCTCTCTGGCCACATCCACACCGCGCGGCTGGGCCATCAAGGCGCGCCAGGCGCGCAGCGATGCCTGATCGTCACCAACGCGCAGGCCTTCGGCGAAGCGCATCTCCGATAACTCAAGCGGTCCGGAAGCGGCCGGACTGGCGAGCATTTTCCGCAACCAGGCCGAGTCGCCCGCGGCAACCGCCAATTGACCGCCACGGACCAGTTCCGGAAGCGAAAGGTCTTCGACCGGGCGGCTTTTGTAATAGTCCAGCGCCTGGACGAACTGACCCGACTGGAAGGCGAACTCGCTTTCCAGCAGGCCCTGCAGCTGTGGTGCATGCAAGCGCTCCGCATCGGGAAGCGCGGCACGCGAAACAGCCGGCGCAAGGGCCAGAGCGCATGAAAAAACCAACGGGAAAAGGACTGAACGCATACAACACTAGTGTACACAGGCTAAAATGAAGAGTCATTGCCAAGGTTACCGTATGTCTTTAGTTGTGCTTGGGCTGAATCACCACACCGCGCCGGTCGACCTGCGCGAACGTGTGAGTGTTGCCGAAAGCCAGCAGGAACAAGCACTTAAGTCGCTTATTTCAGAGCCAGGCGTCCATCATGCGGTGCTGTTGAGCACCTGTAACCGCACCGAAATATACTGCCATATCGACCCGCAACATGAACACATCCTTGCGCAGTGGCTGGCCAGACAGCACGACATCGAACCGGAAGCGCTGACCGGCTACCTGTACATGCATCAGGGCGAACAGGCGGTCAAACATCTTTTCCGGGTCGCTTCCGGCCTGGATTCCCTGATCATGGGCGAGCCGCAGATACTCGGACAGGTCAAGCAGGCGTGGTCGATGGCCAAGCAGCAGAACGCCGTCCACGGCATTCTGGACCGGCTGTTCCAGCAGACCTTCGCGATGGCCAAGCGCATCCGCACCGAAACCCAGATCGGTGCCCACCCGGTCTCCGTGGCCTATGCCAGCGTCAAACTGGCACGCCAGCTGTTCAGCCAGCTGGATCAAGCCAGCGTGCTGCTGATCGGCGCCGGTGAAACCATCGAACTGGCCGCACAGCACCTGTCCAACGCCAAGGTCAAGCGGCTGACGATCGCCAACCGCACGCTGGAGCACGCGCAGGCCCTTGCCTCCCGTCACGGCGGCTTTGCGCTGCCGTTGGCGGAATTTCCCAAGCACTTGGCGGATGCGGATATCGTCATCAGCGCCACCGCCAGCCAGCTGCCCATCGTGCTCAAGGCCGATGTCGCACAGGCGCTGAAGCTGCGCAGGCACAAGCCGATGCTGTTGATCGACCTGGCGGTGCCGCGCGATATCGAAGCGCAGGTCGCCGAGCTGGACGATGTCTATCTGTACACCGTGGATGACCTCGACCAAGTGCTGGAGGAGAGCCGCGCGTCACGCCAGCAGGCCGCCGGCGAAGCGCAGAACATCATCGAACTCCAGGCCGAGCGCTTTTTCGGGCAGTTGAAGTCGCTGGACCGCCAGGCCAGCCTGGTGAAGATCCGGGCGGGCATCGAGCGAGAACGCGACCTGCAGGTGGAAAAGGCGCGCCAGGCCTTGGCCCGCGGCGACGACCCCGAAGCCGTCCTGGTCATGCTTGCCAACCAATTAAGCAACAAATTCATGCACCAGCCCACCGCTGCGCTGAGAAAGGCCGCCCTGGAGGGAAACACCCGCCTGCTGAAGGCCGCCGAGCAGCTGTTCGATATCGACCCTGATGCTCAGCCCTAACCTTCTCCGCAAGCTCGAAAGCCTGGCAGAGCGCCATGAGGAAGTGGGCCGGATGCTGTCGGATCCGGCGGTGATCGCCTCCAACACCCGCTTCCGCGAGCTTTCCCAGGAGTATTCGCAGCTTGATCCCGTGGTAGCCGGCTTAAGCGCCTACCAGCAGGCCCGGCGTGATGTGGCCGACGCCGAAAAATGGCTGCTGGATCCTGAAATGCAGGATCTGGCCGAAGCGGAAATCCCCATGCTGAAAGGGGAAATCGAGCGTCTGGAAAACTCCCTGGGCCTGCTGCTGATTCCGAAAGACCCGCGCGACGACGCCAACCTGTACCTGGAGATCCGCGCCGGAACCGGTGGCGACGAAGCGGCCATCTTCGCCGGCGACCTGTACCGCATGTATACCCGCTACGCCGAGAAAAAGCGCTGGCAGTTCGAGATCCTGTCGGCCAATCCCGGCGAGCATGGCGGATACCGCGAAATCATCGCGCGGGTCGAGGGCAAAGGCGCGTATTCGAAGCTGAAGTTCGAGTCGGGCACCCACCGCGTTCAGCGGGTGCCCAACACCGAAACCCAGGGGCGGATCCACACTTCGGCGGCCACAGTCGCCATCCTGCCGGAAATGGATGAAATCGACGATGTCGCCATCCCGCCCAACGACATCCGGACCGATACGTTCCGCGCGTCCGGCGCCGGCGGACAGCACGTCAACAAAACCGATTCGGCGATCCGGATCACCCATATTCCGACCGGCATCGTGGTCGAATGCCAGGACGAGCGCAGCCAGCATAAGAACCGCGCCCGCGCCATGAGCCTGCTGAAAGCGCGCCTGCTGGACGAGCAGCGCGCCAAACAGAACGCGGTTCAGGCCGAGTCACGGCGCCTGCAGGTCGGCAGCGGTGACCGCAGCCAGCGCATCCGGACCTATAGTTTCCCGCAGGGCCGTATCACCGACCACCGCGTCGAGGGCCTGACGCTGTACAAGCTGCCCGAAATCATGGCCGGCGATCTGGACGAGCTGATCGACCGCCTGACCGTCGAAAACCAGGCTGATGAACTGAAGCTGCTGACGGAATCGGGCGTCTGATCCGGCCCGTCCTCGCGCGCATGTGCCTTAGGCAACACATCCCAACCCAATGCTGCATTGAACTATCTGACTGCGCCTTGTAATCTAGGCATCTAGCGTCTGCCACGGCACGGACGCGGAATCATGGAGATCTTATGTCAAAGAACGGAAAGGTCGATTACGACAACGAGCTGCATAAGCTGCAGGTGGAACTGAACCGGATTGCGCAATGGGTCCAGGACAACGGAAAACGGGTTCTGGTGCTGATGGAAGGCCGCGATACCGCCGGCAAAGGCGGGGCGATATCGGCGATGAGGGCGCATATGAACGACCGCTGGTGCCGGACCGTGGCGCTTGGAAAACCCTCGGAACAGGAATCCACCCAATGGTACTTCCAGCGCTACCTGCCGCACCTGCCTTCAGCCGGGGAGTTCGTGTTCTTCGACCGCAGCTGGTATAACCGGGCGGGCGTCGAAAAAGTGATGGGGTTCTGCACGGCGGAACAATGCGAGTCCTTCCTTGAACAGGTTCCGGTGCTGGAGAAGCTGCTGGTCGAGGATGGCGTCATGCTGTTCAAGTACTGGCTGACGGTCGATCAGGAAAAACAGGAGGAGCGCTTCAGGGAACGCCTGGATGATCCGTTGAAGCAATGGAAACTCTCGCCGGTGGACATCCTGTCACGCGAGAAATACGAAGACTACACCACCGCGCGGGAAGCCATGCTCAAAGCCAGTCACAAGCGCACGGCGCCTTGGACATTGGTCGACTTCAACAACCAGAAACTTGGCCGGTTGAACCTGATCCGGCATTTCGTCGAACAGTTCCCGAAAGACCGGCCCGCTTTCAGCCAGCCGGAATACAAAGCACTGGAAGGCAAGCCCCGTAAAGAGAAATTCCTGACCTCGCCTAAACCGATCAAGTCCTTTTACTGAGCGGTCACGCCGGCCTTGGCCATCTCGGCCTCCAGCTCGGCGGAAGTCACCGGGCCCAGGAACTGCTTGACGCGCTTTCCGTCCGGCGCGATCAGCACGGTCATCGGCAGTCCGCGCGGCGTGTCGAAATCCTTCGGCGGATCGTACACGTTGAGCACCGCAATCGGGTAATCGATGGGCGTTCGCTTCAGGAACGCTTCAAGATCCGGGCGCTCGATTTCCTCGTAAGCCAGACCGATGAACTGGACATCGACGCGTTTCGCGGCGAGCGCGTTGAAGTCCGGAATTTCTTTCAGACAGGGAGCGCACCAGGTCGCCCAGAAATTGACCACGACCCATTTCCCGCGATGGCTTGAAAGATCGAATGTCTTGCCGTCGAATGTTTCGATAACCAGCCCAGGCATCTCCTTGGAGCCGGCTTGCGCCGGTTCGGGGGCCTTCGGCGCGACGCTGGCGGGCTTGGCCGATGGCTGCGCAGCGGCGGCAGGGCGATCGGCGTCCTTGTCCTGGCAAGCCAGCAAAACCAGGCAGGCGGCGGCGATGAATGATTTTTTCAGCATGGGCACTTTAACCGAAGCAGGAGGACAGGGTACGTTCGAGCGGCGTTTTCAATGACCCTCTCAGTACATGGATTATAGGCAGAACCTGGGCATCGATGTGGTCGTCCTGTGAAGGCAGTTCAGTCGATTCCAACGGAATGCGCAGACCGAGGCCTTGGTGCAGATCCCGCAGGCTGAACCCCTCCAGGTGTTTCGACAGCCACCAATGGTCGTGGGTGTCGCTTTCCAGCAGATTGATGTTGGCCAGGCCCAGTAGGTAAGACCTCAGCATCGGCTCGGCGATGTTCGCTTCAAGCCGCGCGATTTCATTGAACGCCATATGGCGTTTTTCCCTGTCCGCCTCGTTGAAGCGCGCCACCAGCCGCAGAACCCAGTAAAAATCGATGCCTTTCGCCGAGCGGATGCTTTTCGGGCGGTACTGGAACGATGACAGGGTCGCGGTAACCGACGCGCACAGAAGAATGACCGTCCAGACCAGGTAAAGCCAGACCAGCGAAATCGGCACGACCGCCACGGCGCCGTAGATGTGTTGGTAGGATACCGATTCCAGATAAATGGTGAACAGCCACTTCAGCGCCTCGAACAGGAGCGTGGCGCAGACGCCTCCGGCCAGCGCGAATCGGAACGGCACATCACGGTGCGGAATCAGCCAATACGCGGAAGTGAAGCCGATCAGTTCGATCAGAATCGGCATCAACGCCAAGCCGACGCCGTAAAGCACGGGAGGCGTGTAATCGGCGAAATTGAAGTAAACGCTCAGGATGGAATTCAGCGCCAGCAAGGACACCACCAGCAGCGAGCCCAGGGTCAGCAGCCCCCAATAGATCAGGAAACGCAGCAGCTTGGGCTTGGGCGCCGGTACCCGCCAGATCCGGTTGAACGCGTTCTCCACGCTCCACATGGTGAGCGCGACGGATATCAAAAGCGCCAAAACGCCGGAAGTCGGCAATGTGCGCGCGCTGTTGGCGAAACCCAACAGGGCATTTTCAAGGTTATTGGCCACATCGGGCACGAAGTTGGCGAAAACGAAATCGGTCAGTTTGGATGACCACTGGTCGAAAACGGGAAACGCGGTGAACACGGTGAACACCACGGCGGCGAACGGCACGATGGCCAGGATACTGGTGTAGGACAGCGATCCGGCGGTTTCGAAACAGCGGTCGTCGATGAAGCGCTTGATCAGGTAGCGGACGAAGTTGCCCAGTTTGTCGATGGATTCGGCATGCGGACCCTCAAGCAGCTTTGTTTTTAGCTTTTGCATTGTTAAAGTATAGCAAGCTTAAACAAAGGGCTTTCATGGCCGATATTCTGATTTTGTATTACAGCCGCAGCGGATCGGTCGAGAAACTGGCGGACTGGATTGCGCGTGGCGTGGAAGAAGCGGGCTGCATCGCCCGTCTTCGGAGCGTGCCACCGGTATCTCCGAACCACCTGGCGACCGAGGCGGCCGTGCCCTCCGAGGGCGCACCCTATGTCAGCAAACAGGACCTCAGTGAGTGCTCCGGCATCATCGTGGGCAGCCCGACCCGGTTCGGCAACATGGCCGCTCCGATGAAGCACTTCTGGGACAGCACCGGCGCCGAATGGGCCAGTGGTACGCTGGCCGGCAAGCCCGCCGCCGTATTCACCTCAACGTCCACCATGCACGGCGGTCAGGAATCCACCCTGCTCTCGATGATGCTTCCCTTGCTGCACCATGGCTGCGTCATTGTCGGGCTGCCGTTCACCGAGGAGCGCCTGTCGAGCACAACGACCGGCGGTACGCCTTACGGAGCCAGCCATGTCAGCGGTGCCGACGGGAAAGCGGCATTCAGCGAGGATGAAACCGTTCTGGCCAAAGCGCTGGGGCGGCGCGTGGCCCAGATCAGCCGGAAGCTCGGGTCTTGAACGGATTGAACGGCTCACCGCAGCGTAGCGCCTCCGGACCCGCGCAAGGCCTTTATAAACGCTACGCCCTGCTCGGCATTTTTGCCATGACCGCGCTGCAGATCATCTGGTACGCCTGGCTGTCTCCTTCGGAAATTCTGCCGAAACCGGTAGCACTGTCCCTTGCCCTGCTGCCCATTGCGCCTGCGGCGCTGTTGGCCCTGCTGCGCCGGCCATCGGCCCTGTTCTGGGCCGGCGTCGCCTCCCTGCTGTATTTCTGCCACAGCGTCAGCGAGCTCTGGACCACCCCGGAAGTCTGGCCGTTGGCCCTGCTCGAGCTTGGCCTGTCGCTATGGATCATCTTCACAAGCAACTGGGAAGGCGTGCAGGTCAAACTGCTTAAGCGCGGCAAACCCTGAAAGCGCTTAAAATGGCCAGACTACGGAGATACGCATGAATTCACTATTGATCCTGACCACCGGCGGCACCATCGACAAGATCTATTTCGACGACAAGTCCGATTACCAGGTCGGCGAACCGCAGATCGGCCGCATCCTGAAGGAACTGGGCGTGGTGATTCCGTTCACCGTGGTGCCGGTCATGCGCAAGGACAGCCTGCATATCGACCAGGCGGACCGTGAGCTGCTGAAAGCCGCCATCGAAGGACGGGACGAAAGGCATATCCTGATCACCCACGGCACCGATTCCATGGTGGAAACCGCGAAAGTGCTGTCCAGCATCCCCGGGCGGACCATCGTCCTGACCGGCGCGCTGAATCCGGCGAGTTTCCGCGGCTCGGATGCCGAGTTCAACATCGGCACCGCCGTCGGCGCGGTGCAGTCCCTGCCGCCCGGGGTGTATATCGCCATGAACGGGCGCATCTGGGATCCCGCCAAGGTCAAGAAGAACGTGGCCGCGAACCGGTTTGAAGCAAACGATTGAATGACAAAGGGCATGCCTTGGCACGCCCTTTGATTCATTTTTTATGGTGAATAAGGTGCGCAGCCGCGCACCTTGGCTATTTAGCCAGTTCCTTAAGCAGCACATGCCAGTGGGTCAGTCCGCGCCCGGTGGCGCTGACCGGCACGCGCTCGTTCAGGCCGTGCGCATAGGCGTCCTCATTGCGCATATACAGGCTCGATACGCCGTAGCTGGGAATGCCGACGGCCCGGAAATACTGGCTGTCGGTCGCGCCGGTGGACATCTCGGGAACGATCGGCAAGCCGGCGAAATTGGCGTCAACGGCCTTACGGACCGCCTGCTGGATATCATCGCGCATCGGCGAAGGATCGCTGGAAAAAGGCTGATCGATGACGGTGACCGCCACCGCAGGGTCGGCGATGGTCTGGATCAGCGTGTTTCGGACGCTGTCGACCGTCACACCGGGGAAAATGCGGCAATTGACGGTGGCCGTGGCCTTCTGCGGCAACGCGTTATCGGCATGCCCGCCCTGCAGCATGGTCGCCACGCAGGTCGTCCGCAGGGTTGCGTTGTAACCGGCATCGGCGGAGATGGCGGCAATGGCGCCGGCATCTTTCGGATCGGCGGCGAACCGGCGCATCGCCGCGCCCATGTCACCGCCCACCTGCTTGCCGGTGAAGTCGAAGAACGAACGGGTGGTGTCCATGCTCATCACCGGGAACCGGTAGGCCTGTACTTTCTTGAGCGCGTCGGCCAGCTGGTAAATGGCATTGTCGGCGCGCGGACGCGAGCTGTGTCCGCCCGGGTTGCTGACCGCAAGCGTGAAGCTGGCATAGCTTTTTTCGGCGGTCTGCAGGCTGTAGGTCAACGGCTTGTTGCCGGCGTCCAGCGTGCCGCCGCCGCCATCACCGTTGATCAGGAACTCGGCCTGCGGGAACAGCTTGGCGAGCGCGGCGGTGGTCTTCATGCTGGTTTCCTCGTCGCCGGAGAACACCAGAATGATGTCGCGCGAGGGTACGAAGCCTTCTCGTTTCAGGCGCAGCAGTGTCTGGATGACCATGGCCACGTCGAATTTGTTATCGGAGGTGCCGCGGCCGTAGTGGTAATCCTTGTCGCTCTCCATGACGAACGGATCGCGGATCCAGTCCTCCCGCTTGGCTTCCACCACATCCATATGGTCGGAAATCAGCATCGCGCGCTTGCTGCCGTTTCCGCGGTAGCGGGCGGTCAGGTAGGCGGTGCCGTCCATCGGCACCACGCTCACGTCGTCTGGCGCGAACCCGCCCTTGATCAGGCGCTGGGCCAGATAATCGGCCATGACCGACACCTGTCCGCGGCCCGCGACGGTCGGTATGCTGATGATTTTTGACAGCAGTTCGTTGGCCTGCTGGATTTCCCCGGCATCGGGCTTCGGATCGGCGGCCTGCGCGGAGAAGCAGACGGAAACGGCGAGTGCAAGCAGGGCACCGGGGGATTTTTTGATTTTCATACGCTGCAGAAGATGGTTGATCGTTCTTCAGCGTATCACATCATCCCGGTTTCCAACTGCGCCGCTTCACTCATCATATGCCGTCCCCAAGGCGGGTCGAATACCAGGTCGACATCGGCCTCGGTGACGGTCGGAACGCGCTCCACTTTCGAGCGCACGTCATCTACCAGCACATCGCCCATGCCGCAGGCCGGCGCGGTCAGCGTCATCTGGATGTTCACTTTGCGCTGCCCGTCCGGCAGGCGCTCGATCTGGCAGTCGTAGATCAGGCCGAGCTCCACGACATTGATCGGGATTTCCGGATCAAAACAGGTGCGCAGCTGCGACCAGACGAGTTTTTCAACCGCACCGTCGTCTTCCGTGTCGGCCAGTTCGAGGGATTTCGGGGCCACTTTGCCGATGGCGTCGGCGTTTTCGCCGGCCACGCGGAACAGGTTGCCTTCGACGAACACCGTGAACGAGCCGCCCAACGCCTGGGTGATGTAGCCGACCGTGCCGGCTGGCAAAGTGACTTTATCGCCCTGAGGCACCAGAACGACATCGCAGTCTCGCTCGAATTTTATGGGTTCGCTGGTACGTGAATACGACACAAATAGCCTTCAACGGATGTAAACTGATGGCTAGTTTACTGGAAAGTCGAAACCCGAGTGTCAAAATCACATCACGCATTCCTGAAACCGTTCATCATCAGTAGCCTGGCGGCCTTGGCGATGATGGCGGTATGGTTCACCCTTTCCGCACGCCTTGATGCGGCCATTACCTGGTTCGCGTTGATCGCCGCGCTCGATATCGCCCTGCTTGAGCGCTGGACCCGGAGCAGGGACCGGTCGACGGCGGTTTGGATCGCGCCGGTCATGACCCTGCTTTGCTGCCTGGCCAGCCTTTGGCTGATCGCCGCCCTGAGCGTCCGTTACGCCGGCGGCTTCACGATGAGCGACAGCACCCGGCAGATGGGCGCCGGGCTGTTCGCGGCACTGATCAACCTGCGTTTCGCGCCTTTGGACTGGCTATACATCGCCGCGGCACCGGTGCTGGCGATACTGCTTGCCAATGCCGGCGACGTCAATGACCGCCGTCAATCGCCTTGAGCTCGCTGACCAGTTCGGCCACCGCCGCCGCGCCATCACCGTAAAGCATGCGCGTGTTATCGGCATAAAACAGTGCGTTTTCGATGCCGGCGAATCCGGTGCCCTTGCCGCGCTTGATCACGATGGTGTTCTTTGAATTGACCACATCCAGGATCGGCATGCCGTAAATCGGCGAAGCCGGGTCGGTTTTGGCCACCGGATTGACCACGTCGTTGGCACCGATCACCAGGGATACATCGGTCATGGCGAATTCCGGATTGATGTCATCCATGTCGGCGATCAGGTCATAAGGCACACCGGCTTCAGCCAGCAGCACATTCATGTGCCCCGGCATGCGCCCGGCAACCGGGTGGATGGCGAACTTCACCTTGACGCCGCGTTTCTGCAGCTGCTGGGTCAGTTCCCAGACCTTATGCTGGGCCTGCGCCACGGCCAGGCCATACCCGGGGACGATCACCACGCGCTCGGCGTAGGCCATCATCGCCGCGACATCCGCGGCATCGATGGGTTTCTGCGCGCCGGAAATCTCCGCGGCCTCGCCGCTGGCGCCGAAGCTGCCGAACAGCACGCTGGTGATCGAGCGGTTCATCGCCTTGGCCATCAACTGGGTCAGCATGGTGCCGGCCGCACCCACCACCATGCCGGCGATGATCAGGGCTTCGATGCCCAGCACATAGCCTTCGAACGCCACGGCAAGCCCGGTCAGCGCGTTATACAGGGAAATCACCACCGGCATGTCGGCGCCGCCGATCGGCAGGGTCATCAACAGACCGACCGCCAGGGCCACGATGAAAAATCCGATGATGACCGGCTGCTGCAGCCACAGGACGGTCATGGCAGCCAGCACCAGGGCGGTGAGGAATACCGCCAGGTTGAACAGCTGCTGGCCAGGAAACACAAAACGCCTGTCCATACGGCCGTCCAGCTTGGCCCAGGCGATCAATGAACCGGTCAGCGAAATCGATCCGATAAGCGATCCGAGCACCGCGAACAGCACGGCGGCCTTGGATGCGCCGGCGGCGCCGTGGGCGGACATTTTCAGCAGCTCGACGAGTCCGATGGCGGCGGCCGAACCGCCGCCCATGCCGTTGTAAAGGGCGACCATCTGCGGCATATCGGTCATCGCCACCTTCTTGCCGGAGTACCATGCAGCGCCGACGCCCAGACCCAGAGCGGCCAGTATCCAAGGCAGGTTGTGCAGGCCCTGGCCGTCGCTGCCTTGATAGAAGAAACTGGCGACGGTGGCCAGCACCATGCCCACACCGGCCCATTGAATGCCGCTGCGCGCCTTCAACGGCGAAGCCATGCGCTTGATGCCGAGGATGAACAGGACGGCCGCGATCAGGAATGCGGCGCGTACCAGGAACACGCTGAAGTCCATGCTCATTCTCCCTTGGGCTTGGATGGTTTGAACATTTCCAGCATGCGTTCGGTGACCACATACCCGCCGGCGGCATTGCCGGCTCCCAGCACCACGGCGATGAAGCCAATGACCTTCTCGAACGTGCCTTCGGCGTGGCCGAGCACCACGATGGCGCCGACCAGCACGATGCCGTGCACGAAGTTAGAGCCCGACATCAGGGGGGTATGCAGGATGACCGGCACCCGGCCGATGATTTCATAGCCGGTGAAGGCGGCCAGTATGAACACATAGAGATATAAAAAACCGTCCATCGTCAGGCTCCTTGGCCAGGCTCCGCGCCTTGGTGGGCAATACAGGTTTTCGCGACCAGTTCATCGTCGAACGGGATGTGCAGACTGCCCTGTTCGCCGATCATCAGGCTCAGGAAGTTGAACAGGTTGCGGGCATACATTTCACTGGCATGCACGGCGCCCATGCTGGACAGATTGAGCGGGCCCGATACCAGCACGCCGTCGCAGTCGATGTTTTCGCCGGGCTCGGTCATTACGCAGTTGCCGCCGGTCTCGGCGGCAAGGTCGACGATCACGCTGCCGCGGCGCATGCCGCGCACCATGGACTCCGTGATGATCTTCGGCGCGGGGCGGCCAGGCACGGCCGCCGTGGTCACCACGACGTCCACGCTTTTGAGATGTTCGGCCAGGCGTTCCTGCTGCAGGGCGCGCTCTTCATCGGTCAGGGCCCGGGCATAACCGCCCTCGCCGGCGGCGCTGACGCCCAGATCGAGGAACTTGCCGCCCAGGGATTCGATCTGTTCACGGGTTTCCGGCCGCACATCGAAGCCTTCCACCTGGGCACCGAGACGCCGTGCGGTCGCGATGGCCTGCAGACCGGCGACGCCGGCGCCGATGATCAATACCTTGGACGGCCGTATGGTGCCGGCGGCGGTGGTGAGCATCGGGAAGAATCGCGGCGCCAGCTGGGCCGCGATCAGCACGGCCTTGTAGCCGGCCATGCCGGCCTGCGAACTGAGCACATCCATGGCCTGGGCCCGTGTTGTGCGCGGCAGTTTTTCAAGGGAGAATGCGGACAGCCTGCGCGCCAGGTAAACGGGCATCTGTTCCTGCGCCTTGTGCGGCGCCAGGGAACCGATGATCAACGCCTGTTCCTTCATCTGCGCCAGACGCGAAGGCGCCGGGGCCTGAACGCATAACAGCACATCGGCTTCGGCCAGGACGCTTGCGGGATCGGGGGCGATGGATGCGTTGACGTAATCACTGTCCGGGAATCCCGCGCTCAGCCCGGCGCCGGACTCTATGGTGACGGCTAGTCCCTTGGCGATCAGCTTTCTGCAGACTTCCGGTGTAAGCGCGATTCTGCGTTCACCCGGAGCCTGTTCCCGGATCATGGCAACAGTTGGCATCGTGATACTCTCCCCTAGTACCGCTATCCTACTGTATTGCCGATTTTACGTCAGCCTAAATCAGCCGAAGTCGGTCTTAAGCCGGTTCAGCACGCGGTCCATGGTCTGTTCAAAGACATTGTCCTGGGCATGCACGATCAATTTGCCCTGCTTTTTCATCTGCGCGAGTTCTTCCACGGAAACCACCAGCACGCGGACGCCACGGCGGTTGACGAACATGAGCCGCGAGGAAATGGGGCTGACCCATGCCAGTTTGATCGGCGAGTAGCCGCCATCGCTGCCTTCCAGCTGCAGCCAGGTGCCGATGGCAAGGGATTTGAAGAACTCCGCGTCGGCTTCGTCGTAATTCAGGGCGTCTTTGTTGAACACCAGGCGCAGGGAAGACTCCGACAGCACCGATTCCTGTTCCGGCAATGCGGCCACGATCCTGGCTACAGGGGCCTGGTGCGCGGAATACTGCCTGGCGCTGTCGGCGATTTTACGCACCAATGCGCCCGAAGAGTCGGCCAAGACGCCGGAACTTGCCAGAACGGAATCGAAGCAGGGACGCATTTTCATCATCTGTTCGGTTCGCGCTTCCGCCGGTTCCGAATTGAGCACGGCAATGGCGTCGTCCGCCACCTTGATCGCGGTGGTCCAGGCCTGGCTTTCTTCCCCTTCACGCAGCGCGATCATGGAAAGATGGTGCGTCCAGTAGCGCGAGAAGAAGTCCTGGATGACCGCAGGCAGCTCGGCGTTGTTGGTACGCGCCTCAAGTTCCCGGGCAGCGAGCATGCGCGCGTTTTCAAGGCGTTCCTGGCCGCGCTGGGCTTCCTTGGCGCGTTTCTCGGCCAAATCGATGCGGCGGCGATGCTGGTCGAGATAGGTGCGCAGCTCATGTTCGAGCATTTCGAATATGGCGATGTCTTCATTGAACCCGGCCACCAGCTGGTCAACCGTGTTCTCCGCCTTGTTCAGCAGCTCACGCTCCTGCGGGCCGTCGCCGTGGTTGCCTTCGATGGCTTCGGTCAGGGCATTCAGGAGCTTGCGGGCCGGATGGGCCTTGGTCAGGAACAGACGGCGGTCCAGCACCGCGGCCTTGGTGTAAGGAACCACCAGGCGGGAAATAAGGGTTTTGGCTTCGTCACGGAAATCGCGCTCGGACATCAGCACGTCGAACAGCATGCCGACCAGATCGACGGCATCCTCATCTTCACGCTTGATTTCAATGGCTTCCGACGGCAGGCCGATCTTACGGGTATTGCTGAGCATTTCCGATTTCAGCATCATGGCGATGGATGCATCCGCGCCTTTCATGGCGTTGGTGATCGATGCCGGGATGGCGGACTGCAGAATGGACAGCACGGAGATCATTTCATGGGTGGACAGCTGATGGCGCGATGAAACCTGGCCCATGCTTCCGCCGGACTGGGCCATCTGCGGCACCTGCGGACGAAGCGAATGCAGGTAATTGCAGATTTCCTCGAACAGCGCGTTTTCCGCAACGCCCAACTGCATCTCCGGATTGTGCTGGGCTGCATGACGGCGCTGGTCAGACGCTGCCGCTTGCGCGGTAGATCCGCCATTCGAGGATGCAACCGGCCTTCTCGCCGCCTTAAGGTGACTCAGGTGCGGCAGGATGCCGGCACTGACCATGGGACGGTTTACGTCATCCAGCATGGCGGCCATGGAATCCAGCAGCACTTCTTCATAATTCCTGAAAACGATCGCGCGGACCTTGGGCGACAGATCGATGCCGTGCATGGCCGAACGCATGAACTCGGCGATATGCTTTTCAGTCAGCGGCGTCTTGGATTTCTCCGTCTGCAGGAACCCGAACAGCGCGCAGAAGCGCTGCGAGGTGATTGAAACCGAATCGACGAACGCGCGCGTCAGGGCTTCGGACACCAGCTCGGTGCTGACCACGTCATCGGTGTCATCGATTTCGACCAGGCTCAGGTCCATATCGATCTTGGCGATGGGCCGCATCAGGGCCTGGAACTGCGCGAAGCGGATTTCCACCGCTTTTGAAAACTGCAGCTCCATCGACTGCGACGCGGAGCGCAGCATTCTCAGGTTTTCGATGTTGGGCGAACCGATGGTCGCCTGGTCCTGCTGGCAGATGTCGTAAAGAAACACATCTGCGGCGGCTATGGATTTATGCAGGATGTCGGATAAATGCTTCCGGCTGACGTTGGAAACCTGCGCGAAAAGCGAGTCGTGACCGGGAAAAGGCCGCCCTGCACTGGTGATTCCTGACTCGTTATTCAACGCCCTTCTCCTCTACTTACCGAATTTATCATATATCAACAAGTTGGGGCACTTATGTGATGTGCCTCACAAATCAGTAAAATCAACTCATTAGGACGCAAATGATAAACTAAACCGCATGACTACCACCTTAACCCTAAACACGAGAATTTCAAGCCCCAGCAAGCACCTTTGCGAACCTGGCCCGGATCCGGCGCAATTACGCACGATTCTGGAAGCCGCCGTGCATTGCCCGGACCATGGCCGGCTGCGGCCTTGGCGGTTTGTGGTCATCGGTGGAGAGCAGAGGCGAAAACTGGGCGAGTTGCTTCTGCAGCGCGTCTTGTCGGAACTTCCCGAAGCCTCCGACATCCGCCTCGAGAAGGAAAGGACCCGTTTCAGCCATGCGCCCTGCATCGTCACCGTGGTGCTGAACCCGGTGAAAAACCATAAGGTGCCGGAAATCGAACAGGTGCTGTCCGGCGGTGCGCTGTGCATGAACATGCTGCATGCCGCGCACCAGACGGGATTCGGCGCGCAATGGCTGACCGGCTTTGCCGCTTACGACCCCGCCATCCACCACGCCCTCGGCCTGTCCGCCAACGAACAGATTCTCGGCTTCATCCATATCGGGACCAAGACCCTCGAACCGCCCGAGCGTGAACGGCCGGATGTCGGCACCCTGATGACTGTAGCCCCGTTATGAGGCCCCTGTATCTGGTGGACTCCAGCATGTACGTGTTCCGTGCCTGGTTTTCCATGCCCAATGAGTTCTTCGACACCGAAAACAACCCGACCAATGCCGTGCAGGGCTTCACCCGCTTCGTTTGCGAGCTGATCGAGCGGGAAAAGCCGGAGCACATATACTTCGCTTTCGATGAATCCCTGGACAGCAATTTCCGTAATCAGCTATATCCGGCTTACAAGGCCAACCGCGATCCCGCGCCGGTTGAGCTGAAACGCCAGTTCGATTACTGCCGGCAGATCTGCCGGGCACTGGGCTTCAGCGTACTGGCCAACGGCGAATACGAAGCCGACGACCTGATCGGCACGGCGCTGATGCAGGCCAGGGCCGGTGGCCGGCCCAGCCTGATCCTTTCCGCCGACAAAGACCTCTCGCAGCTGCTCGGCGAACACGACGTACAGTGGGATTACGCCAAGAACGAGCGCTGGCAGCTGGCCGGCGTAAAGGCCAAGCACGGCGTACATGCGCACCAGTTGGCCGACTACCTTGGCCTGACCGGCGACGCCGTGGACAACATCCCCGGTGTGCCGGGCATCGGTCCGAAAACCGCCGCCACCCTGCTCAGTCATTTCGGCAGCCTGGATACGTTGCTGGAAAAGCTCGATGAAGTGCCGTATCTGCGCCTGCGCTCCGCGGCCCAGCATGCCGCGCGCCTGCGGGAGCACCGCGAAACGGCCCTGCTATGCCGGAACCTGGCCACCATCCGCTGCGATGCGCCGATGCCCGACAACCACAACAATGGCGTCCGGCAGGCAACGGATACATCCGCGCTGACCGCCCTGATCGAACAGTTGCGCTTCGGGCCGCTGACCCGACGTCGCCTGCTTTCCCTATAACCCATCGATGGCCGCCATGACCGAAAAGAAAACCGTTTACGAAGGCAAATACCTCAGGATGTGCGTGCAAGGGCATTGGGAATACGCCGAACGCACCAATGCCGGCTCGGCGGTCATCATCATCGCCCGCACGCCGGAAGACAAACTGCTGTTCGTCGAGCAATACCGCATTCCGATGGGCCGCAACTGCATTGAAATGCCGGCCGGTCTGGTCGGCGACCTGGATGCCACCGACACGCTGGAGTCGGCCGCCAAGCGCGAATTGCTGGAGGAAACCGGCTGGCAGGCCGAACATGTCGAGGTACTGATGATCGGACCGACATCTTCCGGACTGAGCAACGAACAGATCGCTTTCGTGCGCGCCTCCAAACTGACCCGGATCCATGCCGGCGGCGGTGACGACACCGAGAACATCACCGTGCACGAAGTGCCTGCCGATGATGCCGCCGGGTGGCTGACGCGGAAGATGGCCGAGGGCTATTCGATGGACCCGAAGCTATGGGCCGGGCTATGGCTGCTGGATAAGAATCCGGATGGAACGCCGATCTAGCGGAACGTGTCCGTGGCATCCACCAGCGCCGAGGCGTTTTCGCTCTCAAACGCGGAATGACCGGATGCCGGCGTGATCACCAGCTTGGCTTCGGGCCAGGCCTGATGCAGGTCCCAGGCGTTCTGCACCGGACAGACGACATCGTAACGGCCGTGCACGATGACGCCGGGGATATGGCGGATCCTGTCTACGTCGCGCAGCAGTTGGTCATCGACCTCGAAAAAGCCCTTGTTGACGAAGTAATGGTTTTCGATGCGCGCGAAGCTCAAGGCGAAATGCGGGTCCTCGAAGGTGTCGATGGACGCCGGCTCGGGAATCAGCGTGCTGGTGGCGCCCTCCCAGACCGACCAGGCGCGGGCCGCCGCCAGGCGCACGGATTCATCATGGGACGTCAACCGCTTGTGGTAGGCCAGCATCATGTCGGAACGTTCCGCCAACGGAATATGGTCGCGGTAAGCGGCCCATACATCCGGGAAAAGGCGGTGCGCGCCGCCTTGGTAGAACCATTCCAGCTCCCAGCGGCGCAGCATGAAGATACCGCGCAGCACCAGTTCGGTCACCGGCTCCGGGTGCGTCTGGGCATAAGCCAGCGCCAAGGTGGATCCCCAGCTGCCGCCAAACACCTGCCAACGCGCGATACCGAGGTGCTGACGGAGTTTTTCGATGTCTGCGACCAAATCCCAGGTTGAGTTATCGGTCAGGTCGGCGTGCGGCGTGGAACGTCCGGAGCCACGCTGGTCGAACAGGATGATCCGGTAGGCGGACGGGTCATGGAACTGCCGCATTTTCGGGTTGCAGCCGGCACCTGGGCCGCCGTGCAGGATGACCACCGGTTTGCCGTCCGGGTTGCCGCATTCCTCGAAATACAGCGTATGGCGGCCGTCAACCGGCAGTGTGCCGGACCGGTACGGCGCGATGGCTGGATAAAGTGCCGTCATAAAAGTCCCTGTTGCATTTAATTGACAGTCTACAACAAATCGCCGCTTGCACTTATGCCAAGATGCGGTATGCTCAAGGCATGGACTTGCCCACGCCGAATCTGGCTCTTGTGGGCGCCGGGAATTTCAGCCCCCCGGCAGGTCGACTACCCCCTAACGATTCCCGGGTTCCGCGCGTGCTTTCGCTGGACGCCAACGGCCACATCCTGAATTGGATGCATTGGCAGGAGGCGGTCTGCCTGTATGTCCGCGGCGCAGTCTCCTGGACCCTGGGCGAACCCTGCATGACCGTTCACGGCGGCAGGAACCGGCTTTCGGGCGAGCAGAGCCTGGTGCATCTGCACCCGATCGTGGCCGCCCGCGGCCACGCGCATTTCAAATCGCGCCTGCCTTCGCCGGCGCTAACCAATACCGCCCTGTTCGCACGCGACAAGCAGCTTTGCCTGTATTGCGGCAAGGAACATTCCCGGCATGTATTGACCCGTGACCATGTCAAGCCGCTGTGCCTGGGCGGAAAGGACGTCTGGGAAAACGTGGTGAGTTCGTGCTTCAAATGCAATTCCAAGAAAGGCGGACGCACCCCGCAACAGGCCAATATGCCTTTGCTGGCGGTTCCTTACCGGCCAAGCTGGGTCGAGCACCTGCTGCTGTCCAACCGCAACATCCTCGCCGACCAGATGGCGTTCCTGAAACAGCATCTGCCCAAACATCCCAGAAGCGGACAGACCGCGCTTTCCCAGGTCTGGCAGTGAAAAACACCATTAGCTTGCCGTAACCAGTCAAGTACAAGACAATATATGTCTATTTCCGAGCTTTGACTGATGGACCGCGAACGCTACCCCTTGCTTTCAAGCATCCCCACTCCCGATTTACTGCGCCAGTTGCCGGAAACGGACCTGCCGAAGGTCGCGGATGAACTGCGCGCCTATCTGATTGAAACGGTCAGCCAGGTCGGCGGGCATTTCGGTGCCGGTCTGGGCGTGGTTGAACTCACCGTAGCCTTGCATTACCTGTATGAAACGCCCGAGGACCGTGTGGTCTGGGATGTCGGACACCAGACCTATCCGCATAAAATCCTGACCGGCCGCGCGGAAACCATTCACACCGTGAAGAAGAAAGGCGGCGTGGCGCCGTTCCCGCGCCGTGAAGAAAGTCCGTACGACACCTTCGGCGTCGGCCACTCCTCGACATCCATCTCGGCGGCGCTCGGCATGGCCGTCGCAGCCCAACGCCAGGGCGAAGACCGGCAGGTGGTGGCGGTGATCGGTGACGGCGCGATGACCGCCGGCATTGCCTTTGAGGCGCTGAACCACGCCGGTGGCATGGAACCGGAGCCGGATTTCCTGGTCATCCTCAACGACAATCAGATGTCGATTTCCGAGAATGTCGGCGGCCTGACCAAAATGCTCGGCAAAATGATGGCCAGCCGCACCCTGAACGCGATGCGCGAAGGCGGCAAGAAAATCCTTGGCGACAAGAACAAGCCCGCCGCGAAATTCGTGCGGCGCTGGGAAGAGCACTGGAAAGGCATGTTCGTGCCGTCCACCCTGTTCGAGGAAATGGGTTTCCATTACAACGGCCCCATTGACGGCCACGACCTGCCGGCCTTGGTCAGCGCCCTGAAGACCTGCAAGGAATTGAAAGGACCGCAGCTGCTGCATGTGCTGACCACCAAGGGCAAGGGCTACAATCCGGCCGAGGGCGACCAGATCGAGTACCACGCGGTATCGCCGTTCGATCCCAGCATCGGGATAGTCAAAAAAGCGCCCGGCAAACCGACCTACACGCAGGTATTCGGCGACTGGCTGTGCGACATGGCCAATGCCGACGGCAAGTTGATGGGCATCACGCCGGCCATGCGCGAGGGCTCGGGTCTGGTGCGTTTCTCACAGGAATACCCGCTGCGCTATTTCGACACTTCCATCGCCGAACAGCATGCGGTGACGTTCGCCGCCGGTCTGGCCTGCGAAGGCGCCAAACCCGTGGTGGCGATCTATTCCAGCTTCCTGCAGCGCGCCTATGACCAGCTCATCCACGATGTGGCGCTGCAGAACCTCGATGTGCTGTTCGCCATCGACCGCGCCGGCCTGGTCGGTCCGGACGGCGCCACCCATTCCGGAAGCTTCGACCTGAGTTTCCTGCGCTGTGTCCCGAACATGCTGATCATGGCACCCTCGGACGAGCACGAATGCCGGCTCATGCTCAATACCGGCTATCACCATAAAGGGCCTGCGGCCGTGCGGTATCCGCGTGGCAGCGGCACCGGCGTGCCGGCAGGCGCCGACCTGCAAGGCATTGAAATCGGCAAAGCACGCCGCGTCCGTGAAGGCAGAACGTTGGCCATCCTGTGCTTCGGCAGCACGCTGGCTTCGGCGCAACCGCTGGCGGCGGCGCTTGACGCGACGCTGGTGGACATGCGCTTCGTGAAACCGCTTGACGAGACCCTGCTGGGCGAATTGGCGCAGTCGCACACGCGGTTTGTCACCGTTGAAGACAACGCCGTCATGGGCGGCGCCGGCAGCGCGGTCAGCGAGTACTTCCGCCGCGAAGTGGTCACGATTGACCTGCTGCAGCTCGGCCTGCCGGATGTTTACCAGGAACATGCCAGCCGTGAGGAGTTGTTGGCCGAAGCCGGTATCGATACGGACGGCATCAGCGCCGCCATTCTGGCGCGCTGGCCCTAGTCCGCCAGTTGACCCAGCGTGACCCGGTCACGCTGTTCCAGATCCTGCACCGTCGCTATCTCCGTGAACCCGGCACGCCCGAACAGCAGCCGTATCGCCGCGCCCTGATCCCAGCCATGCTCAACCAACAGCCAGCCGCCCGGACGCAGGTGCTTCGGCGCCTCGGACACGATGATACGCATATCATCCAGGCCATCATCGCCGGAAGCCAGGGCAGCACGTGGCTCGAAACGCAGATCGCCCTGCTGCAGATGCGCATCGGCCGCCTCGATATACGGCGGATTGCTGACGATGACGTCAAACAATTGCCCGTCCAAGCCCGTAAACCAGTGGCCATGCGCAAACGTGAGGTTATGCAGTTCGAGTTCAAGGGCATTACGTTTCGCGACGGCCAGGGCGGCCTCGGAAACATCGACCGCCGTCACCTGGGCATGAGGCCGCTCATGGGCCAAAGCCAATGCGATGGCGCCTGACCCGGTGCCCAGGTCAAGGATGCGGCAAGGCCGTTGCGCAGGAATGCGGCCCAGCGCCAGATCGACCAGCAGCTCGGTTTCCGGCCTCGGTATCAGGGTATCCGGTGATACGTGCAGGTCGAAAGTCCAAAATCCGCGCCGGCCGGTGATATACGCCACCGGCTCGCCGGCCGCGCGCCTGCTGGCCAAGGCCATGAAATCCCCGACCTGCCGTTCGGTGAGTTGATGGTCTGAAAAGGCATACAGCCAGGCACGCGTCCTGCCCAGCAGATGCGACAGCAGGCATTCGGCGTCGATGCGGTCCAGGGCCGTGCCCGTTGCCGAAGAAGCGTCATTAAGCAGGCTGGCGATGTCGGTCATGGCATTAGCATAACCGATAGGCCCAAACCGCTGATACGCAGCATGCGGTCCATCGGGCCAGGTCCGACGGCATGCGTTGATTTAGCGTGTATATTGAATCTATACTTTCGATCGGAAGTCCATATACAAGGAAGCGCCCATGAATCTGCGCGATCTCCGTTATTTCATCGCGCTGGCCGACACGCGTCATTTCGGACGCGCCGCCGAAGCCTGCTTCGTCAGCCAGCCGACTTTGTCGACGCAGTTGAAGAAGCTGGAAGATGAACTCGGCGTCACCCTGTTCGAGCGAGCGCCGCGCAACATCCTGCTGACGCCCGCCGGCGAACTGATCCTGCGCCACGCCAAGCTGGCGCTGTCGCATGTCGGCTCCATGCAGGAAATCGCCAAGCACACCAAGGACCCGGAATCGGCCTCGATCCGTCTGGGCATCTTCCCGACCCTTGCGCCCTACCTGCTGCCGCATGTGGTGCCCAAACTGCGCAGGCGCTTTCCGAACCTTGAGCTGCTGCTGGTGGAGGAAAAAACCGAAACCCTGATCCATCAGCTGCGCGATGGCCAGATCGACGCCGCCATCCTGGCCGAACCCGTGCACGATGACCACTTCGATTCCATGCACCTGTTCACCGAACCGTTCGTGCTGGCCCTGCCGAAGAACCATCCGCTCAGCAAACAGCGCACGCTGGGCCTGGGTGAGCTTGAGAAGCAGCATCTGCTGCTGCTGGAAGAAGGGCACTGCCTGCGCGACCAGGCCTTGGAAGTCTGCAGCCTGTCCGGTGCCGGCGAGAAGGAGGGCTTCCGGGCAACCAGTCTGGAAACGCTTCGGCAGATGGTGGCGGCCGGTGTCGGCATCACCTTGCTGCCGATGCTGGCGGTCAAGCCGCCGGTGCCGAAATCGCCGCACATCATGCTTCTGCCTTTCAGCAATCCGCCGCCGCACCGGAACATAGCGATTTTCTGGCGTAAAAGCTCGGTACGCAGCAGCTTCCTGCATGATCTGGGACAGCAGATCGCCAAACTGCCGAAAACCCTTTTTGAAATGTGAAGCATGCAAACCTATCAATAGCCACCCTCTATTGATTTGATAGAAATTAACTACTTTCAATATCAAAACCACAGGCGTAAGGTGGTCAGGTCCATGTAGAGGACTGCCAACACCCGTTACCAAGTCACTCAGGAGAAACCCATGTCAAACGAAGCAAAGTGTCCCTTCTCGGGCGGAGCCGGCAGTCATGTCGTGTCCGGCGCCCCTGCCAATGCCGACTGGTGGCCCAACCAGCTTAATCTGAAAATCCTGGCCGGCCAGTCTTCCAAGTCCAATCCCATGGGCGGCGAATTCAATTACGCCGAGGAATTCAAGACGCTCGACCTGGATGCGGTGGTCAAGGACCTGACGGCCCTGATGACCGACTCGCAGGACTGGTGGCCGGCTGACTACGGTCATTACGGACCCTTTTTCGTCCGCATGACCTGGCATGCCGCTGGCACGTATCGCATCGCCGATGGCCGCGGTGGCGCCGGTACGGGTGCGCAGCGCTTCGCGCCGCTCAACAGCTGGCCCGACAACGGCAATCTCGACAAGGCACGCCGCCTGCTCTGGCCGGTCAAGCAGAAGTACGGCCGCAAGCTGTCCTGGGCCGACCTGTTGGTACTGGCCGGAACCGTCGCGATGGACACCATGGGCTTCAAGACCTTCGGTTTCGCCGGCGGCCGTGCCGATATCTGGGAACCGGAAGACGAAATCAACTGGGGCGCCGAACGCGAATGGCTGGCCACCAGCGACAAGGCCAACAGCCGTTATTCCGGCGACCGTGATCTGGCCAACCCCCTCGGCGCGGTGCAGATGGGCCTGATCTATGTGAACCCGCAGGGCCCGGACGGCAATCCCGACCCGGTCGCCTCGGGCCGCGATGTGCGCGAGACCTTCGCACGCATGGCGATGGATGATTATGAAACGGTCGCGCTGGTCGCCGGCGGCCATACCTTCGGCAAGGCGCATGGCGCCGGGCTGGAATCGCATGTCGGCCGTGAGCCGGAAGGCGCGGACATCGAGGAGCAAGGTTTTGGCTGGATGAACAGCCTCGGCACCGGCAAAGGCGAATACACCATCACCAGTGGCATTGAAGGCGCCTGGAAACCGAACCCGACCAAATGGGATATGGGTTATTTCGACATGCTGTTCGGCTACGAATGGGAGCTGTCCAAGAGTCCGGCCGGCGCCCACCAGTGGCATGCCAAGGATGTGCGCGAAGAGCACATGATCCCTGACGCCCACAACCCCGCGAAGAAACACCGCCCGATGATGACCACGGCGGATCTGTCGCTGCGCTTCGATCCGGCTTACGAGAAGATTTCACGGCACTTCCACCAGAATCCGCAGGAATTCGCCGATGCCTACGCCCGCGCCTGGTTCAAGCTGACCCACCGCGACATGGGTCCGCGTGCCCGATACCTCGGCAAGTTGGTGCCAAGCGAAGTCATGATCTGGCAGGA
>DATMWF010000072.1:0-8657 GCA_035562675.1 Arenimonas sp.
GCCTCGCGCGTGCGCGACATGTTCGAAACCGCCAAAAAACATTCGCCCTGCATCATTTTCATCGATGAAATCGATGCCGTCGGCCGTCACCGCGGCGCCGGACTGGGCGGTGGGCACGATGAACGCGAACAGACCTTGAATGCCCTGCTGGTGGAAATGGACGGCTTCGAAGGCGGGGAGGGCGTGATCGTGATCGCCGCCACCAACCGTCCGGACGTGCTGGATCCGGCCCTGCTGCGCCCGGGACGTTTCGACCGCCAGGTTGTGGTCAGCCTGCCTGACGTCAGGGGCCGCGAACAGATCCTGAAAGTGCATATGCGCAAAGTGCCGCTGGATGCCGATGTCGACGCCTCCACCATCGCCCGCGGCACCCCCGGTTTTTCCGGTGCCGAACTGGCCAACCTGGTCAATGAGGCCGCCTTGTTCGCGGCCCGTGAGAACGCCAAGGAAGTGCGCATGGAGCACTTCGACAAGGCCCGCGACAAGATCCTGATGGGCGCCGAACGCCGCTCGATGGTGATGAGCGAAGACGAGAAGAAGCTGACCGCATACCACGAGGCCGGCCATGCCATCGTCGGCCGCATGGTACCGGAACACGATCCGGTATACAAGGTGACCATCATCCCGCGCGGCCGCGCCCTGGGCGTCACCATGTACCTGCCGGAAGGCGACAAGTACAGCTACAACAAGGTCGCCATCGAGTCGCAGCTGTGTTCGCTGTATGGCGGCCGTGTCGCCGAGGAGCTGATTTTCGGCGCCGACAAGGTCACCACCGGCGCATCCAACGACATCGAACGCGCCACCAAAATGGCCCGTAACATGGCCACCAAGTGGGGCCTGTCGGACGAGCTCGGCCCGATCGCCTATGCCGAAGACGAAGGCGAAGTGTTCCTTGGCCGTTCCGTCTCGCAGACAAAGAACGTCTCCGATGACACCGCCAGGAAAATCGATGAAGTCGTGCGCGGCATCCTCGACCGCGCCTACGCACGGACCACGCAGATCCTGAAGGACAACGTCGACAAGCTGCATGTCATGGCCGAAGCGCTGCTGACCTATGAAACCATCGACGTCAGCCAGATTGACGCGGTGATGGAAGGCCGCGTGCCGGGGCCGCCGCTGGATTGGGCGAAGTCCGGCAAGACCAGCAAGGACGACAAGCCCAGTGTCGGGCCGATTGGCGGACCGATGCCGCAGACCTGATACAGGTTCAGCCCAGGAAAAATGCCGGATACGTATCCGGCTTTTTTTATGCGTTACCATGTTGCGAATACCCGCGGAACCGATGCCCATGTTCGATACCCTTCCCAGCCTGCAATGCGGCCGGCATGCACTGAAGCTCGATGCGCCGAAGATCATGGCCATCATCAATGTCACCCCGGATTCTTTTTCCGACGGCGGAACACTCACCTCGGTCCCGATGGCCGTTGAGCATGCGCTGCGGATGGTGGCGCAGGGCGCCGACATGCTCGATATCGGCGGCGAATCGACCCGGCCGAACGCCGTGCCGGTTTCGGTCGAAGAAGAACTGGCGCGTGTCATTCCGGTGATCGAGGCGCTGGCTGCGGCCGTTCAAGTACCGATCAGCATCGACACCTCCAAACCGGAAGTGATGCGTGCCGCCGTGGCCGCCGGCGCCGGCTTCATCAACGACGTGTATGCCCTGCGCCGGGACGGGGCGCTGGATGCCGCCGCCGAACTCGGCGTTCCGGTCTGCCTGATGCACATGCCGGGCAACCCGCTGACCATGCAGCAGGACGTGCATTACGATGATGTGCTGGTGCAGGTCCGGCAGTTCCTGACCGAGCGACTGTTCGCCTGCGAGATGGCCGGCATTCCGAAGAAGCATCTGGTCATCGATCCGGGCTTCGGATTCGGCAAGCTGCTGCAGCACAATCTGGCCATGCTGGCCAATCTCGACTACTTCAGACAACTCGGCGTCCCGGTGTTGGCCGGGCTGTCACGCAAGTCGATGATCGGCCAGATCACCGGCCGTGACCTCGATGGCCGCCTCGTCGGCTCCGTGGCGGCGGCGCTGCTGGCGGCCCAGAACGGCGCGCAGATCATCCGCGTGCACGATGTGGCCGAAACCAAAGACGCGCTGGCCTTGCTGGCTGCGGTGGACGGCGCAAAGCGCAACATGGCTTCGGCGCCGGCCAAACCGTCCATCCAGTGGCCGGATGAGGACTGAGTTTGATCTATAATCAGGACTCCGCCCCTTTAAGCGAAAGTCCATGACCTGGTCACCCCTTCACATCACATTCGCCGTCTACATCCTGCTGATGGTCGGCATCGGCTTCGTCGCCTGGCGGTCGATCAAGAACCTCGACGACTACATCCTCGGTGGCCGCAATCTGGGCAGTTTCGTCACCGCGCTGTCGGCCGGCGCTTCCGACATGAGCGGCTGGCTACTGCTCGGATTGCCGGGTGCCCTGTTCCTGAGCGGCCTGTCCGAATCGTGGATCGCGATCGGCCTGATCATCGGCGCCTACTGCAACTGGAAGTTCGTCGCCGGTCCGTTGCGCGTCTATACGGAGCGCAGCAACAACGCCTTGACGCTGCCGGATTATTTCACCCACCGGTTTGAAGACGGCTCCCGGCTGCTGCGCATCATTTCGGCGGTCATCATCCTGGTGTTCTTCGCCGTGTATTCCGCTTCCGGCATCGTGGCCGGCGCACGGCTGTTCGAATCGGTGTTCAACGTGCCTTACGAAAAGGCCCTGTGGATCGGCGCCGGCGCCACCATCCTGTATACGCTGGTCGGCGGATTCCTGGCGGTCAGCTGGACCGATACCGTGCAGGCGACCCTGATGATCTTCGCCCTGATCCTGACCCCGGTCATGGTGATTCTGTCGGTCGGCGGTGTGCAGCCGAGCATGGCGTTGATCGAGCAGGCCAATCCGGCCAACGTCGATTTTTTCAAGGGCGCCAGCGTCATCGGCGTCATTTCGCTGATGGCCTGGGGCTTGGGCTATTTCGGCCAGCCGCACATCCTGGCGCGCTTCATGGCGGTTGATTCGGTCAAATCGATTCCCGCCGCCCGCCGGATCGGCATGACCTGGATGATCCTCTGCCTGTTCGGCGCCATGGCGGTCGGCTTCTTCGGCATCGCTTATTTCGCCCAGCATCCCGCCCAGGCCGCCCCGGTGAATGCCAATAACGAGCGCATCTTCATCGAACTGGCGTCCCTGCTGTTCAATCCTTGGATCGCCGGCATACTGCTTTCGGCCATTCTGGCTGCGGTCATGAGTACTCTATCCTGCCAGCTGCTGGTCTGCTCCAGTGCCTTGACCGAGGACTTCTACAAAGGCTTCTTCCGCAGGAACGCAGGCCAACGTGAGTTGGTCTGGGTCGGCCGTGCCGCCGTGCTGCTGGTCTCCCTGATTGCCATCGGCCTGGCCAGCAACCCGGACAGCAAGGTCCTCGGATTGGTGAGCTATGCCTGGGCCGGCTTCGGTGCGGCCTTCGGTCCGGTGGTGCTGTTTTCCCTGGGCTGGAAGCGCATGACGCGCAACGGTGCGCTGGCCGGCATGCTGACCGGTGCCTTTACCGTCATCATCTGGAAGCAGTTCGCGTGGTTCGGCCTGTATGAACTGGTGCCGGGATTCCTTCTGGCCAGCATCGCCATTTATGTGGTCAGTCTGCGGGGCAGGGCGCCATCGGCCGCCATGCAGAATACCTTCGATGCAGTGCAAGCGGAAATCAAGCAAGCGTCCTGATGCCTCAGGATGAGCGCCCTTTAGCCATCGCCGTCATGGGGCCGACGGCCTCAGGCAAGACGGCATTCGCGGTCGAATGGGCGCAGCGTCTGGGCACTGAAATCATCAGCGTCGATTCCGCGCTGGTTTACCGCGGCTTGAACATCGGCGCGGCCAAGCCGGACGCTGCAACGCTGGCGCTGGCGCCGCACCGGATGATCGATATCCGCGATCCGCACGATGTTTTTTCCGCAGCGGATTTCGCCGCTGAAGCTTTACCGCATATGCGGGAGCTGTCCGCCGCCGGCAAGGTGCCGCTGCTGGTCGGCGGAACCGGCCTGTATTTCAGGGCGCTGATGCAGGGCCTTTCCGCCATGCCTGCGGCCGATGCCGGCCTGCGCGCGCAACTGCAGGCCAGAATGGCTGAGCAGGGCATAGCCCGCCTGCACGAGGAACTGAAGGCCGTTGATCCGGTCAGTGCCGCACGCATCCATCCCAATGACCCGCAGCGGATTCTGCGCGCGTTGGAGGTTTATCTGGTCAGCGGCAGGACGCTGACCGACTGGCAGGCGCAGTCACGGCCTGCCGCGTTTCCGTTCCAGGTGCTCGAAGTCACGCTCGCTCCCGAAGACCGTGGGGTGCTGCATGAGCGTATCGCACTGCGCTTCGATCAAATGCTCGAACAGGGCTTTCTGGACGAGATGCGGGGCCTGCTGGCCAACCCCCGCCTGCATCCGGATCTGCCCGCCATGCGTGCGGTAGGGTACCGTCAGGCATGGGCTCACCTGCGCGGTGAAACCAGTGCCGCCGAATTCCGCGAGCAGGCCATCGCCGCCACCCGGCAGCTGGCTAAACGCCAGCTGACTTGGTTTCGCGGGATGCCGTCTTCACGCTGGTTTGACCCACAAAATCAAAAAGATGCGTTAAACTACCTGTTGAGTCAATTCATCAGCCGGCACTAATTCGAAAAATAATATACGGCATTCCCCGAGCCGCCCAGAAGAATAAAAAGGAGCTTTACCGTGACCAAATCCCAATCCCTGCAAGACCCGTTCCTGAATGCCCTGCGCCGCGAGCGCGTGCCGGTTTCCATCTTTCTGGTGAATGGCATCAAGCTTCAGGGCACCATCGAAAGTTTCGACCAGTTCGTCGTCCTGCTCCGCAATACCGTCAGCCAGATGGTCTATAAACACGCCATTTCCACAGTCGTTCCGTCCCGAAACGTGAGAATAGGCGGTGCGGCCGCCGATGAAGCGGGCGAGATCGCCGAAGACGAATGAAAGCGGGCACTTGAACTGCTGATGGCCACCCCCATATCTATTACCAATTAGTCGGCTGCAGGCATTGCAGTCCAGGAGCTTTGCATGGCGTGGAACCAACCCGGCGGCGGTGGGAAAGACCCTTGGAAATCCAAGGGCTCGAACAATCCCGTTGATGATTTCCTTTCCAAACTGAAAGACCAGCTGGGCTTGGGTTCCCCCAACGCCTCCGGCGCTTCGGGTTGGCTTAAAAAAGGTCTGGCACTGCTGGCCCTGCTGCTGGTGTTCAATTGCTTCAAGCTGATCGACGAACGCGAGCGCGGCGTCGTGCTGCGCTTCGGCAAGTTCGACCGCATCATGACTCCAGGCGCCAACGTCAAGATGCCATGGCCGATCGAGTCGGTCATCGTGGTCAACGCCACGCAGGTGCAGACGGTGGAAGAAACCGTCAACGTGCTGACCAAGGACGAGAACATCGTCGACATCAAGTTCAACGCCCAGTACACCATCAGCGATCCGCGCCTGTACCTTTTCGGATACCGCGACGATATCGTGGCATCCGGGGGCCAGCAGGGTTCCGAAACCGTCCGTCAGGCCGCCGAAAGCGCTGTCCGTGAGGTGGTCGGCAACAATACAATGGACGCGGCCCTTTTCGAGCGCGGACAGTTGTCCGTCGTGGCCAAGGACCATCTGCAGAAATCCCTGGATATGTACAAGACCGGCATCAAGGTTTCGCAGTTCAACCTGCCCGATGCGCGTTTCCCGGATGAGGTCAGCGATGCGTTCAACGAGGCCCTGAGCGCCCAGCAGCAGAAGGAATCCATCACCAACGCGGCCAAGGCCTATGCCAGCAAGATCGTGCCTGAAGCCCGCGGTACCGCATCGCGCATCAAGGCCGAAGCGGCCGGCTACCGTGAAGCCAGCATCGCCAAGGCAACCGGTGATTCGACGCGTTTCCGTCTGCTTGCCGACCAGTACCGCAAGGCGCCTGAAGTCACCCGCAAACGCCTGTATCTGGAAACCATGCAGGACGTTCTGAGCAAGAACCAGAAAGTGGTGTCCGGCGGCAACAACATCCTCTATCTACCGGTCAATGGCCAGTCCCAGCCATCGGCAAATCCCGCAGTCAATCCACCGGCGCAGGTCGTCGCGCCCGCGGCCGCTGCCGCTGCCCGTGATTCCGCCCGTGCCGATACACGCCAATCCCGAGAAGGAGGCAACTGATGCGTAATCCCGGTAGCATTTTTATTGCCGTATTCGGCGTGATTCTGGCCTTGTTCGGTTCGGTCTACATCGTCAATGAGAGCCAGACCGCCATCGTGCTCAACCTTGGTAAAGTGGTGCGCAGCGACATCAAGCCCGGCCTGCATTTCAAGGTGCCGTTCGTTGAGCAGGTCCGCAAGTTCGACCGGCGGCTGCTGACCCTGGATGACAATCCGGAGCGTTACCTGACCGTCGAAAAAAAGGACGTCGAGGTCGATTTCTTCGTGAAATGGCGCATCAAGGACGTCACCGCCTATTACCGCGCCACCAGCGGCGGCAATGAAGAGGCCGCGGCGCAGCGTCTGACGCCCATCGTCAAGAACACCCTGCGCAACGACATCAACCAGTTCACGCTGCAGAAGCTGGTATCCGACGAGCGCACCGAACTTGCCCGCCGCCTGCTGAAGCCGATCAACGTCGGCGCCGCCACGCTCGGCATCGAAGTGGTCGACATCCGCATCAAGCGCATCAACTTCCCCAAAGACGCCAAGATCCGCGAGGAAGTACTGAACCGCATGCGCTCCGAGCGCAAGCAGGTGGCCAACGCCCTGAAAGCCGAGGGTTTCGCGGAGTCCGAGCGGATCCGCGCGGAAGCCGAACGCGAAAGCCTGGTGATCCTCGCCGATGCCCAGCGTGAAGCCCAGAAAGTACGCGGTGAGGGTGACGGCCAGGTGGCCTTGATTTCCGCCACCGCGTATGGCCAGGATGCCGAGTTCTATGCGTTTTACCGGAGCCTGGAAGCCTACAAGGCGACCATGGCTGACGGCAAGACCACCATGGTCCTTGATCCGGATTCCGAGTTCCTGAAGTATTTCGGAACGGGTGACTGATTAGCCTCGGCAAGCCATTTCAAAGCGCGTATAATGCGAAAAAGCCGACGTCCGTTCGGCTTTTTCTGCGTTTGGGTCAGCATCATTTTCAGGAGGTCGCTATATGGGTCAGTCAGTTGTTGTTCTCGGTGCGCAATGGGGCGATGAAGGCAAAGGCAAGATCGTCGATCTGCTGACGCAGCAGATCGGTGCCGTCGTGCGTTTCCAGGGCGGCCACAATGCCGGCCATACACTGGTCATCGGCGGCAAGAAGACCGTATTGCACCTCATTCCCTCCGGCATCCTGCGCGATGACGCGCTGTGCCTGATCGGCAACGGCGTGGTCCTGCATCCGGGCGCCCTGAAGAAGGAAATCGCCGAGCTGGAAGGCAACGGTGTCGAAGTGCGTTCGCGCCTGCGCATCAGCCCGGCCACGCCGCTGATCATGCCGTACCACATCGCGCTCGACCAGGCACGCGAAAAAGCCGCCGGCGGCAAAGCCATCGGAACCACCGGCCGTGGCATCGGCCCTGCATATGAAGACAAGGTCGCGCGCCGCGGCGTGCGTGTCGCGGACCTGGCGTATCCGGAACAGTTGGCGGAGAAGCTGCGCGTCGCCATGGATTACCACAATTTCGTGCTGACCAAATACTTCAACGTCGACCCGATCGATTTCCAGAACACGCTTGATGAAGCCATTGCATTCGGTGAATACATCAAGCCGATGATCAGCGATGTGGCCGGCATCCTGCACGACCTGCGCAAGCAGGGCAAACGCGTGCTGTTCGAGGGCGCGCAGGGCTCGCTGCTCGACATCGACCACGGCACCTACCCGTATGTGACCTCCAGCAACACCACCATCGGCGGCGCGTTGGCCGGTACCGGCGTGGGCGCGGATGCCATCGATTACGTGCTCGGCATCGCCAAGGCCTACGCCACGCGCGTCGGCGGCGGCCCGTTCCCGACCGAACTGAATGACGAAACCGGCCAGCTGATCCGCGACAAGGGCTCCGAATACGGCGCCACCACCGGCCGTCCGCGCCGCTGCGGCTGGATCGACATCGTCGCGCTGAAGCGCGCGGTGGCCATAAACGGCATCACCGGCCTGTGCATCACCAAGCTCGACATCCTCGACGGCATGCCGAGCCTGAAAATGTGCATCGCCTACAAATACCACGGCAAACAGACCGAATATTCGCCGCTGGACGAAGCCGGCTGGGACGAATGCGAACCGGTCTATCTGGAGTTTCCGGGCTGGACCGAATCCACCGCCGGCATTACCGAGTGGGACAAGCTGCCACCGGCCGCACGCGCCTATCTGCGCTCGCTGGAAGAGCTGGTCGGCTGCCCGATCGCCATCGTTTCGACCGGTCCGGACCGTGACGCCAATATCGTGCTGCAGGATCCGTTCGCCTGAGGCGGGAAATCCATTGACCGGAAAAAAAGCAGGCCTTGCAGACTGTGTCAAAACTCTCTTGCGCAGACCAACCAAGACACCCCGGCTTGCCCGGGGTGTCTTTTTTTCTGGATTTTGTTTTTCCCGTTACGGAATTTCTCGGGATAAATCAGCCTGTCACGCCAGCAATGCCATCATTCGGGCCGTTCCCAGGATGTTCATGGCCCTTTTCAGG
>DATMWF010000073.1:0-4418 GCA_035562675.1 Arenimonas sp.
GGCAGATCGACGCAGTGCACGCGGAAATGCCGGTTCAGGCTGGGCAGCAGCGGCGCGAAAATGCCGCTGTGCATGGCCCAGCCGTGCAGCAGGATCAGGTTCGGCCCGTTTCCGCTGGCGCTGATGTGCAGGCTCATGGCCGGACGCCGATGGCGTGCAGGGTTTCCACCAGGCGTTCGATGTGTTCCCTTTCGTGCAGGGCGGTGAGTGTGATGCGCAGCCGCGCTTTGCCCTGCGGCACGGTCGGCGGGCGGATGGCGCTCAGCCAGAAGCCGCGTTCGCGGAGCTGTTCCGATATCTGCAAGGCGCTTTCATTGCTGCCGGCCATCAGTGCGTGGATGGCCGAACACGACGGCAGCACCGGCAGCCCGGCTTGCGCGGCGAGCGCGCTGAAATGCCGGATATTGTCCTGTAGGCGAGCATGGTGTTCCGGTTCTTGTTGCAGGCAATGCAATGCCTGCGACAGGGCGCAGGCCATGGCCGGTGCCGGCGCGGTGCTGAACAGATACGGGCGTGCGGTTTCCACCAGGTGATTGATGATATCCGCGTTCGACAGAATCAGCGCGCCTTGGCCGCCCAGCGCCTTGCCGGCCGGAATGACCAGCAGCGGCACCTGCGCCGCACGGAGTTGCGCCGCCTGCAGGCTACCCAAGCCGGAGTCGCCCAGCACGCCGATGCCATGCGCGTCGTCGATCATCAGCGTGACGTTGGTTTTTTCCGCGATGCGCGCCAGCTCCGGCAGCTTGGCGGCATCGCCATCCATGCTGAACACGCCGTCACTGACTAAAAGACCGATGCGGTTGCCGGTTTGTGCGCACAGTTTTTCCGCCGAATCCATGTCCTGATGCGGGAAGCGTTTCAGGCGGCAGCCGGAAAAGCGCGCGCCATCCAACAGGCAGGCATGGTTCAGTTTGTCCTGCACGCACATGGCGTTTTCGTCCAGCAAAGTCTGCAGCACGCCGATATTGGCCAGATAACCGCTGCCGACATACAGGCAGGCTTCATAGCCGAACAGTTCGGCGGCCTGTCGTTCGAGTGCCTGGTGCGCTGAAAAATAGCCGGTCACCAAGGCCGAGCCGGCGCTGCCGATGCCGAACCGACGCGCCCCGTTGATAAAGGCCGCCGTAACGTCAGGGTGCTGTGCGAAGCCGAGGTAATCGTTGCTGGAGAAATTCAGCAGCCGTTGATCGCCGACCTGCGCCCACACACCGTCGCGTGCGGCATGCTCGCGCCGCGTACGGCGCAGATGCCGTTCATCACGCCGCAGGGCGCTGGCGCGAATCGATTCAAGCAGGCTCATGGTTCAGGCGGCGCAGTCGCGTTCCTCGCACAGCACGTCGGCATGTACGGTTTTGCTTTCCTCGACTACTGGCATGCCTTCAATGCCGAGCTTGGCGAACAGGGCCTGATCGGCTTCAACGTCGGGATTGCCGGTGGTCAGCAGTTTTTCGCCATAGAAAATGGAGTTGGCGCCGGCCAGGAAACACAGGGCCTGCAGCTCTTCGCTCATCTCGGCGCGGCCGGCCGACAGACGCACCATCGAGTCCGGCATCAGGATGCGTGCGGCCGCGATGGTGCGCACGAATTCGAACGGATCGAGCAGGGCGGTGCCGTGCAAGGGCGTACCCTGCACCTGCACCAGGCGGTTGATCGGCACCGAGCCGGGATGTTCGGGCAGGTTGGCCAGGCTCAGCAGCAGGCCGGCGCGCTGTTCGCGTCCCTCGCCCATGCCGACGATGCCGCCGCAGCAGGTCTTCAAGCCGGCCTCGCGCACATGTTCCAGGGTGTCCAGACGGTCTTGGTAGTCACGGGTCTTGATGATGTCGCCGTAGTCTTCCGGCGCGGTATCGAGGTTGTGGTTGTAGTAATCCAGGCCGGCGTCCTTCAGCGCTTTGGCCTGCTCGGCGTTCAGCATGCCCAAGGTGGCGCAGGCTTCCATGCCCAGGGCGCGTACGCCGCTGATCATTTCCGCGACCTTGGCCACATCGCGGTCTTTCGGCGAACGCCAGGCGGCGCCCATGCAAAAGCGTGTGGCGCCGGCGGCCTTGGCCTGCGCGGCTTTTTCCAGCACGTCGTCGACCGCCATCAGTTTCTGCGCTTTCAGGCCGGTGTCGTAGCGCGCGGCCTGCGGGCAGTAAGCGCAGTCTTCCGGGCAGCCGCCGGTCTTGATCGACAGCAGGGTGGAGACCTGCACCTGGTTCGGGTTGAAGCGTTCACGGTGGATTTCACCGGCCATATGCATCAGGTCGGCGAACGGCAGGTTCAGCAGGGCCAGCACCTCGGCGCGGGAATAATCATTTCGGATGACAGCGGGCATGGCGGATTTCCGATAGCGGGAAGGGGAGCGGAACGGCAGCCTGTATAGGATACCCCAGCCCGTCAACCAAATGCCAATGCACCTTGTTTACCGCCTTATGAATCTGTTGAATTTCAGTCTGTTGCCGGCACGCTGCGTGCTGTGCCAAGGCGCCGGCCTGCCGGAACTTGACCTATGTGACGCCTGCCTTTCGGCCATGCCGGCCCAGACGCCGCCCATGCCGTATCCGTACGGAACGGTGCATGCCGGGTTCCGCTACCAAACGCCGATTGACGAAATGATCCAGGGCTTCAAGTTCAACGAGCAGCTGCATCTCGGCCGGTTGGCGGCCAGGCTTGCCCTGCCTGCCCTGTCGGATGTGCGGCCCGATGCCTTGGTGCCGGTGCCCTTGCATGCGCGCCGGCTGCGTGAGCGCGGTTTCAACCAATCGCTGGAACTGGCCGAATTCTGGGGCAGTCGATTTGCTCTGCCGGTGCTGGGCCATGCTTTGCAGCGCCATCGCGCCACCCGCGTGCAGTCCAGCTTGAAGGCCGCCGAGCGGTTGCTCAACGTCTCGGGTGCGTTCAGCGTCAAGGGTGCTTTGCCGGGCCATGTGGCTTTGGTCGACGATGTGTATACCACCGGCGCGACCTGCCAGGCGGCGGCGCAGGCGCTGCTGCCCGCCGGCGTAAGGCGGGTGGATGTCTGGTGCCTCGCGCGGGTGGACTAAATAAACGCCAGCACAAACCCGATGAAGACTAGCATGCCAACCCACTGGTTGCTCAGGAAAGCGCGGAAACAGTCTTCCCGGTGGCGCAGGCGGGCGATCTTGAACTGCCAGAGGATCACCACGCCGGCGGCCGCCAGGCAAAGGTAATAGGCCAGACCGAAGTGGTACTGCCTGCCCAGCAGGACCAGGCTGGCCAGGAAGCCGGCGAAAAACAGGCCGAGCGCCATCAGGTCCATGTCACCGAGGAAGATCGCCAGGGATTTCGCGCCGGCTTTCAGGTCATCGTCCTTATCGACCATCGCGTACCAGGTGTCGTAGGCGGTGGTCCACAGCAGGTTGGCCAGGAACAGCAGCCAGGCGCTCTGCGGAATTTTATTCTGTACGGCGGCGAAGGCCATGGGAATGCCCCAGCCGAACGCGATACCGAGATACACCTGCGGAAAATAGGTGTGCCGTTTCAGGTACGGATAGGTCGCGGCCAGCACCACGCCGACCACGCTCAGCAGGATGGTGAGCGTGTTGGTGAGCAGGACCAGGCCGAAGGCGGCCAGCATCATCAGTACGAACGCGGCCAGCGCTTCCTTGCCGGAGAGCGCGCCGCGCGCCAGCGGACGGTGCCTGGTGCGCTCGACTTTCGCGTCAAGCCATTGGTCGGCGTAATCGTTGATGATGCAGCCCGCCGAGCGGGTCAGCCAGACGCCGGCGCTGAACACCAGCAGCAGCTTGACGGGCGGGATGCCTTCTGCGGCCAGCCATAACGCCCACAGCGTCGGCCACAGCAGCAGCAGGGTGCCGACCGGCCGGTCGCCGCGGATCAGCTGCCAGTAGGCCTGGGGTTTCGGGTTGCGGGTCGGGAAGTGCCGGGACATGCACACCATTGTATGTGAACGCGGCTTGCAATTTCCGTCGGCATTCCAGATGATGGAAAAAACGGACTGCCTGACCATGCCAGAGTTCACCATCCCGACATCGTTCATCGGCCGGCCTTACGCGGAACAGCGTTTCAGCCAGATCGTCAGCCATGCCTTCGCGCACAATCCCTTTTACCGCCGCTTTTACGCATCGGGCCCGGCGGTTCCGCTGTTGACCCGCGAAATCCTGCAAGAGCACAACGATGCGCTGCTTAACGGCAATCCGGTGACCGGCAAGACCTCGGGCTCGACTTCGGTGCCGGTCCGCATCCACTGGTCGCCGCCACGGACGCGCATGGACGCCCGGGACAGCCTGGGCTACGCCGAATGGTTCGGCGGCCGCCTGCCGCATGCCAAGATCGTCGCGCTCAGCGCCCATCAGGCCAAGGCCAACAGCTTCGAGGTGGCTTCCCCGGTCGGCGAGCAGCTGGCCTTTCTCCGCGGGCAGATGGCGCAGGGTGTGCGCTCGTTGATCAGCTAC
>DATMWF010000074.1:0-3897 GCA_035562675.1 Arenimonas sp.
GCGCCGGCGTGGATGGCAAGGGTTTCAATGCGCATGCTTGGGTTTCCTTTAAACGGTGATGTCGGCGAAGGCGTCCTGCGCCGCGTCAATGGTGTGCTGTATCTCGGTGCTGGTATGCGCCGAGGAAATGAACGCGGCCTCGAACGCCGACGGCGCGAAATACACGCCGCGTCTGAGCATGCCATGGAAGAACTGATTGAAGCGCGCGCTGTCCGAGCGCATGGCGTCGGCGTAGCCGTTGATCGGGCCCTCGCAGAAATACAGGCCGAACATCGCGCATACGCCGGTGGTGGTGAAGGCGATGCCGGCGTCGCGGGCGGCCTGTTCCAGGCCATCGCGGAGCGTCCGGGTCTTTTCCGCCAGGCTTTCATAAAAGCCCGGCGCCTGGATCAGTTCCAGGGTCGCCAGGCCGGCGGCCATCGCCACCGGATTGCCGCTGAGCGTGCCGGCCTGGTAAATCGGACCGCTCGGCGCGATCTGGCTCATCAGGTCGCGGCGGCCGCCATAGGCGCCGACCGGCATGCCGCCGCCGATGATCTTGCCGAACGTGGAAAGATCCGGGGTCACGCCATACAGCGCCTGCGCGCCGCCCAGGGCGACGCGGAAGCCGGTCATCACTTCGTCGAAAATCAGGACGCTGCCGTATTGCGTGCAGAGCGCGCGCAGATGCTGCAGATAGCCTTCGGCAGGCAGGATGCAGTTGGCGTTGCCGACCACCGGTTCGACGATCACGCCGGCGATGTCGTCGCCGAGCTCGGCGAACAGCCGGCTGGCGCCCTCGAAATCGTTGTAGGTCAGGGTCAGGGTCAGGTCGGCGAGCGCTTTCGGCACGCCCGGCGAGGTCGGTACGCCGAGCGTGAGCATGCCGGATCCGGCCTTGACCAGGAAGGAGTCGCCGTGACCGTGGTAGCAGCCCTCGAATTTCACGATGCGGTTGCGGCCGGTGGCGCCGCGCGCCAGGCGGATGGCCGAGAGCGTCGCTTCGGTGCCGGAGTTGACCATGCGCACCATTTCGCAGCTTGGCACCAGGCGGGTGATGGTCTGCGCCATGGTCACTTCCAAGGCGTTCGGCACGCCGAAGCTCAGGCCGTCGCGCATCACGGCATTGACCGCTTCGATGACGTCCGGGTGTGCGTGGCCGGCGATCATCGGGCCCCAGGAGCCGATGTAATCGACATAGCGGTTGCCATCGACATCGATCAGATGGGGGCCTTCGGCGCGTTTGGCGAAAAACGGCTCGCCGCCGACCGATTTGAATGCGCGCACCGGCGAATTCACGCCACCCGGCATCAGCGGCAGGGCTTGCTGGAATAGGCGATGGCTGTTTTCATGGTTCATGGAGTATGCCTTTGGAAAATGTTCATGTAGGATGCCAACGCCTGTTGCGGGTCGGCTGCTGAAAATATGCCGCTTATCACGGCGAGGTAATCGGCGCCGGCCGCCAGCGCCTGCGCACCATTATCGGGGCTAATGCCGCCGATGGCGACCATCGGTTTGCCGAAGGCCTTGGCTTCCCGAAGGATATCCAGGCCCGCCTGCGGGGCGCCGGGCTTGGTCTGCGAGGCAAACACCGCGCCGAAAGCCAGGTAATCGACGTCTTCGCGGCTCATCCGCCGCGCGCGCGGCAGGTCGTTGTAGCAGGACACGCCGATGATCATCCGGCCGCCGGCCTGCGCACGCACCAGGCCGGGCAGCGCGTCTTCGGCGCCCAGATGCACCCCGTCGGCCCCGATGTCGACGGCCAGCCGCCAGTCGTCGTTGAGAATGAACGGCACGCCAGCCTGCCGCGCCAGCGTCTGAAGCGCCGTGGCCTGCTCGCGCCGCAACGGCGCATCGGCGGTCTTGTTCCGGTATTGCAACAGGGCCACCGGCTGCGCCAGCAGGGCGTCTACCTGCGCGCACAGACGTCCGGTGTCGGCCGTGTCCGGTGTAATGAGGTAAATCCCACCGGCATTTTTTAACCGTGCATTCATCGGGTTGAAATATAATGGCGACAGTTTTCCATTCTAGGTGTTTTTATGTCGGTCAACGCGGAATTTCGCAGCTGGGTGTGCGTGGTGTGCGGTTTCGTCTACGACGAATCTGAAGGCTGGCCTGAGGAAGGCATCGCGCCGGGCACCCGCTGGGAAGATGTGAGCGAGGATTGGTGCTGCCCGGACTGCGGCGTCGGCAAGTCCGATTTCGAGCTGCTGGAGGCCTAATTCAGCTTGGAGCGGCTGGCGCTGTGGGCGATCAATTGGCTGCGGATCTCCTCCGCATCCCCCGCCTGCGGCCTGAGCTGCAGGTAGCGGGTCAGGTCATCACGGACCCCCTGCACATAGCCGAGCTGCGCATAGGCGAGGCCCCGATCCCGTAGCGCTTCGGGCAGGTCCGGCGCCAGCTTCAGCAGGCGGTCTGCGCTGCGCGCGATGCGCTCCTGGTCGTCCGTTTCCCGGTAAATGGCCTGCAGGTTGCGGATCATGCGCATTGCTATTGTGCGTGCGGTGGCCGGCTCCAGGACCTGGAACAGCTGCTGGTCGGTGGGAGTCTGGCCGTCGATCATGTGCGGCGTGATGCGTTCGCGGAGTTCCTCAAAGCTGACCGGGCGGCCCTCATTGAACGGGTCGAGCACCAGGATGCCGTCGTCCACCGGCAGACGCACCAGAAAGTGCCCGGGGAACGAGATGCCGTCCAGATCCAGGCCTATTCGCCGCATGACCTCGATCTGCACCACGGCCAGCGAGATGGGAATGCCCAGTTTGCGGTCCAGTACCTGGTTCAGGTAGCTGTTCCGGGGGTCTGCGTATTCGCTTTCGTTGCCGCTGAAGCCCAGTTCCCGGTACAGGAAATGATTGATCGCGATGAGCTTGGAGGGGATATCCAGGTTTGGCTTCAAGCTCTTTTTCAGGCGTTTGGCGTAGTCCGCCACCAGGTCGAGATATTCGCCGGCCTGCAGGTCGGGGTACTCGTCCTGTGCGATCAGCAGCGTGGTTTCGAACAGGGGCAGCTCCGAATCCGGCATCTGTGCCAGGGTCCGCCATTCAGGCAATCGGTTGTTTTTGCTCATGCGCGCGGTCTCCATGGCGTCGTGGCATTCCGGTCTATTCGCCGGAAGCTATGGCGCTGCTGGTCAATGCATCTCCGGGTTTAAGCTTCAGCTGCCCGGCCAGGCCGGCGTTGATTTCCAGCACATACATGGCAGGTCCGGCGCTGGGGTATATGGGGCATTGCGCCTGTTCGCCGCAGGGTGGCACGTTCAGTTGCGCGGAGACCAGTTTTTTCCGCTCATCGAAGTACAGGATGTCCAGCGGGATATAGGTGTTTTTCATCCAGTAGGCGATGGGGCTGGCGTCGTCGTGGATGAACAGCATGCCTTGGTCGTCAGCCAGGTCGCGCCGAAACATCAGCCCGCGCTCCCGCAAGGCGTCGGTATCGGCGACTTCGATGCTGAAGCGCCTGCCGTTGACTTCGGCCCATGGCTTGTCGGCCGTCTGCGCGCAGCCGCCGGCGATGAAGGTCAGGTTGAGCAGCAGGGCGGCGGATAAGCGTTTGCGCATAGGTCTTTCCATGGTTGTTCCTGACAGGATTCACTGATTGCGCGCGACAAGTCAAGCGGAAAATGCGCGGTGGCCCGATTGCCGGGCCACACGGCGGTTAGCTGAACTGGCCATTAAATTATCGGCAAATGGCAGTTGACGGAATGTCATCCGCTTGTCATAATGTTCAACTCGATTCAGGCAAATGCCTGGCACGGAAACCACGTCGGCCGCGAACATCAAAACTTCGCTGTTGACGAAACGAAAAAGGTCTGCCATACTGTGCGACCACTTTGAGACGAAACGTCGCAAAGCGCGGACCCCTTAGGGGGCGAGCAAAGAGTTCTTTGATAATGTGCGCAGGAAATTTGTGCGGGCGTCT
>DATMWF010000075.1:0-8869 GCA_035562675.1 Arenimonas sp.
CGCATCCGCAGCCATTGGGACCTGCACGGCCAGGCCGAAAAACTGCTGTTCTCGTTTCATGGCATTCCGCAGCGCTTCGCCGAACGCGGTGATCCGTATCCGCAGCAGTGCCGGCACAGCGCCGAGCTCATTGCCGGACGCCTGCAGCTGGAACCCGGCCAATGGCAGCTGACTTTCCAGTCGCGCTTCGGGCGCGAGCCTTGGCTGCAGCCGTACACCGACAAAACCCTTGAAGCGCTGGCTCGCGGCGGCCTGCGGACGGTCGATGTGGTCTGTCCCGGATTCGCCGTCGACTGCCTGGAGACCTTGGAAGAGATCACGGTCGAAAACGCGCACCTGTTCCTGCAGGCCGGCGGCCGGCAGCTCAATTACATCGGCGCGTTGAACGATGAACCGGGCCATGTCGCCGCCCTGGCGTGCATTCTGGAGAACCGCACAGGCCGGCCGCATGATTGAGTTTTCCATCCAAGGCCAGCGCGGCCGGCTCAGCGCCCTGCGCTTCGGCAATCCGGCCGGACAGAAGGTGTTGGCGCTGCACGGCTGGCTCGACAATGCCGCCAGCTTCATCCCGATGGCACCGTATCTGGCCGGGCACGACATCGTCGCCATCGATATGCTCGGCCATGGCGGCAGCGATCATATCCCCGAAGGCTACGATTACGCCTTCGTCGACTGGCTGCACGACATCCTGGATACACTGGACGGCCTGGGCTGGCAACAGGCACATCTGCTCGGCCACAGCCTGGGCGGCGCACTGGCGACCGTGGTGGCGGCCGGCGCGCCGGAACGCGTGCTGTCCCTGGCGCTGATCGAAGCACTCGGTCCGCCGCCTTGGCCGGGCGACCATGCCACCGAACGCCTGCGCAAAGCCATCGCCGGCCGGCGCAGGGCGATTTCGCCGCCGCGGCTGATTCCCGACATCGAGACCGCGGTTCGCGCCCGCCTGCAGGCCACCGACAAACTGGAATCCTCGGCGCGGCTGCTGGTGGAACGCAATCTGCGCCAGGTTGAAGGCGGCTACCAATGGCGCAGCGATCCGCGCCTGATGTGGCCTTCGCATATGCGTGCCGAGGAAGTCTCGGTGCGCAACTGGCTGGCCGGCATCGACTGCCCGGTGTTGCTGGTGGCGGCCGATCCGGCGCCGGTGTATTTCCTGCCGGAGCTGCGCAACGAACGCTTCGCCTGCCTGAGAAACGGCGAACTGCAGGTAATCTCCGGCACGCACCACGTGCATATGGACAGACCGGAACAGGTGGCGGAGCTGATCACGGCCTTCTGGAGCGGAAAATGACCGTCCCGGTTGCCTTGCCCTTGAATACCGACAGGCGGATGGCATATAGGCCAGGTGGCATGCAACGCATGGAACGTCAGCGAGGTGATACGGCATGAAAGCACGACATTGCCTGGTGCTCTGTCTGCTGCCCGGACTGACCGGCGCGGTACAGGCCCAACTTGCCGAAAACTTCACGGTCACCAGCGTGCCGGGCCAACCGGCCCGCACCGACGACAGCGCCACTGTCGCGGAACAATGCACACCCGCCGATCTGCTGATGACGCAGGGCTGCTACAGCGAAGCGGCCGCCGCTTACAGCAGGTTGATCGATCAGTTCGCGCTGGAAAAAAACCAGGCCGGCCTGGACCGTGCCTGCGCCGGTCTTTACCGGGCGCAGCTGCTGGCGAAAGCCACCGGGCTGTATACCGACCAAATGGCGAAGTGCCGTCCTGAAATCATCGATCCACTGCTCGGCAAGACCGACGGCGAGCCGATGTTCATCACCCACCCGGTGTTCACCCCGGATCCGGCCTGGCAGGAATCCGCGGTGCCGGGCCTGGATTATAAAGTGACCGTGCGGTTCGATATCGATGAATTCGGCCGGCCGGAAAATTTCGACTTCAACGCCGATGACAAGAACTTCCTGCGCTATCCGGTCCTCCAGGGCCTGAAGAACGCCCGCTACCTGCCCGGCATCCAGGACGGCAAACCGGTCAAGAAGTCCAAGAACGTGGTGGAAGTGATCTTCTGCCTGGACCGCGGATCCACCTGCGAAGGCAACCGATAACAGGCGTAACTTGCAGGAGCGCCTTTAGGCGCGACTGGGGAAATGGTGCCCGCAGGAGATCCTGCGATGAGCAGCCTTTCGAACTAGTGGTTAACCGAGCCCTTGAGACTTTCGCGGTAGCGCCGGCTGCAGGCCACTATCGCGCCGTCTCGCAAATGTACACGCGCATCGCCCGACTCCAGCGGTTCAATGCTGGCAATTCGACCGAGATTGACCATATGGCTGCGGTGCACCCGCGTGAATTGGGCGCTGTCAAGCTGGGATTCCAGTTGCGCCATGGTACTGCGCAACGGGAACACCCGGCCGCCGACATGCAGATTGACGTAATTGCCGCTGGCCTGCGCCCAATCGATATCGGCCGGCGCGATGAGGAACTCGCGGTTCAGCATACGCACCAGAAACCGATCGGGACGAGCGGGCTTGGTTACAGGCATCGCTTCATTTTCATCCGCAGAAGCCGCCAGCAAACTGGCCTCGCCTTGCAACCGCCGCATCAGCCAACGATATGCATGCAGGGTAATGACAATGCCCAGGAAACTCTGGGCATCCTTGATGTATTCGTAGAACAATTCAACGGGCCAATTTCCGAAGTCATAGAACTGGCCTTGCATCGCGTATACCAGCCTACGCAAGCCCACCATAGCCAGCACATGCGCGATGGAAAACAGCAAGCTAGCCATAAGGTACACAGGCAAATGCCGCTTCCACGTATCCCAGTGAATCGGGTAACGGCGGGTGAAGATAACCATTGCAGGAATAAATGCCAATATCACTAAATTACTTGACCATTCCCAGGTCATAGGCCGCCACATGGCAATGGATTCGCCTTGCCGCCGATATTCCATAATCACGATAACGCTATTTAACGTAGCGCTTATCACGCATTTCAATACCCAATAGGCCACTTCAATGCTGGACTTATAGGGCAGATAGCGTTCGTAAAGGGGCTTGTTGTCTGCTGGCATAGGCGCATTGTACCTTTCCGGTTCTGTATTCGACACCCGCGCCATCCCTGGATTCCCCCATTCAGCCCCTGATACCCACGGAATATCCCTTACCTAAGGCTTATAAACGCAAGCATGACCAAAATACGATTCACTTCGCATAACCTTGGGAACTAAAGATGTTGGATTTTCCTAACCAGCGCCGAAACGACCTTGATTGGGTCCGGATATTGGCCTTTGCGCTATTGGTGCCCTATCACGTCGGCATGTATTACGTCACGTGGGACTGGCATGTCAAAAGCCCAATGGCGGGCAGCACGCTGGAGCCATTCATGATTCTTACAGCACCTTGGCGCATGTTGCTGCTGTTTTTCATCTCGGGTGTTGCCACCGCCTATTTAAAAGCCAAGTCAGCCAATGGCTTTTTGGGCAAGCGTTCAAAGAAGCTGCTGATTCCATTGATTTTCGGCATGCTGGTGATAGTCCCGCCGCAATCGTATTACGAAGTGGTGGAGCAGCTTCCAGGGGGCTACCATGAAGGCTATCTGGCTTTCTGGCGGCAGTATTTATCCGGCAACAACAGCTTTTGCGATGCGGACGACTGTTTAGACATGCCAACCTGGAATCATTTATGGTTTGTAGCCTATTTATTCATCTATACCTTATTGACACCGCTTGCACGTTGGCTTCCTTCGCGGATAAAGGAAATCCGCATGGATGGCCTCGGCATATTGATCTGGCCTGCCATCTACCTGATTGTCATGCGCCTGCTGCTGTTGGAGCGATTCGAGTCAACCCATGGCCTGACCGATGATTGGTACAACCATGCCCAGTATTTGGCTGCGTTTTTATTCGGCTTTGCGATGGCAAATCAACAGACATTCTGGGGCGCATTGTGTCGATTGCGCCGGGTGAGTGGCATGACCGCTGCCTTGTCGGCATTGTTTTTGATGGTGTATTACAGCATATACACCGAAGGCAATCCGCCGCCTGATGCGTTACGCATGTTCCAACGCTGTATTTGGGGCATTCAGCAATGGATGGTGCCGGCGGCGATACTGGGTTTCGCTTATAAACATTGGCGCGCTGAAAGCCCGCTTCTGAGAAAACTCACACCGGCCATCTTTCCGTTATATATCCTGCATCAAACCATCATCGTGGTGCTGGCGCATAACCTGAAAACTCTGGCGATTCCACCCGTATTTGAAGGGTTATTGTTGATTATATTAACGTTTGCATTATGCTGGTCCGGCTATTTGCTGGTGCGGCGTATGCGCTGGATTGGCCCGCTATTCGGTGTGTCCGTCAGCCCCGGGATCAGCCAAAAACCCGCCGGGCCTCGGCCTTGATCCCGAGGCCGTGGGATTTGAGGTAATCCCGCTGCGTGCGCCACTGCGGCCAGCGCGCTTCCACTTCGCGCCAGAATGCCGGCGAATGGTTGCGCTGCAGCAGGTGGCACAATTCATGTACCAGCACGTACTCGGCGACCTCCTCCGGCGCGAACAGCAGGGCGACGTCGAGACTGACCGCATTGGCGACGTTCAGCGAACCCCACAGGGAACGCAGCGGTTTGATGACCATGGCGCTGGGCGCCTGCGGCAGGTCCGGCAGATAGGCCTGCATGCGCTCGTTGAACCATTCCCGGCCGATCATCCGGTAGCTGTCCAGCAGGGCCGCCTGCACCTGGCGTTCGCTGCTGCGCGCGCCGGTATGGATGCGCCAGTGCGTGGCGTATTTATAAACGCGCAGGGCCTTGTCGCGCTCCCAGACGATCGGCAGGTCCTGTCCGAACAGCGGCACCTGCGCGCTTTCGCCGATCACCAGCGGCGCCAATGGTTTCGCCTGATGTTTCAGGCACTGCGCGCGGATCCAGGCTTCATGCTCGGCCACGAACGCCAGCGCGGATTTTTCCGACGCGCGCACCGGCATGGTGAGACGCGGTCCGTCGACGCCGACCAGCAGCTTCAGACGCTTGGCCTTGGCGTGGCGTTTCCACGCCAGCCAGATTTTTTCGCCGTCGACTTCCAGCCACTGCCCGTCGCGCTGTGCCCCGCCGCGCAGCAGGACGTCGAACATCAGGCCGCCAGGGCCAGCGCCGGCTGCAGCTTCATGGCGCGGGCGAAACTCGGGTAGAACGCGTTCAGCTCCGCGCTGAACAGCGCGAAGCGCGCCATCAGTTCGTCGTGCAGCGATTCGCTGGCACTGTTCTCGATGCCATCGACGGCGCCTGCCAACAGCTTGAATTTACGCAGGATCAGGTCCTCGCCCAGCACGAACCCCAGGTTGGCGTCGAACAGCATGCCCAGACGGCTGACCTGCTTGCCGGCGCTGAGATGCGACAGCACCTCTTCGCTGGCCAGGTCATGGCGCAGGCATTTGACCAAAGCGCCTTTTTCGGCAGGATCCTGCAATTCGCATTCCTCGCCCAGATGCCACTGCGCCGGCAGATCCTGGCCAAGCAGGAACTGGGTCAGGATCGAGCGCGGTGCCTGTTCGGCCTGCAACGGCAGGGTCGGAAAACTGCCCAGGGCCTCGCGGACCTTGGAGGCCAGCGCCTCCGCGGCCTTGGCCGACGAGGTATCGATGGCGATGAAGCCCAGCCGGCGGTTGATGACCGCGTTGACCCGCGAGGTTTTGACGAACGCGCGCGGCATCAGGGTGTCGAGGGTTTCCTGCTTCAGCTGGGCGCGTGCGCGCTTGCCGAGCGGATGGCCTTTGGCCTGCTCCAGTTCGGCGATCCTGATCTGGCATTCGCGCTGCACCACGGCGGCCGGCAGGATGCGGTCTTCGCCGCCCAGGCACAGCCAGAGGGTGTCTTCGATGCGTTGCGTGTACGCGCCCGATTCGCCCAGGGGCGGCACGAAGCCGCGCGACTGCATGGCCAGGGCGCCGACCGGGTTGAGCGCGGCCGCGGCCAGCGCGGATTCCAGCTGATCGTCGGTGACGGCGTTGATTTCGGGTAGAGTATAGAAAAACAGGTTGCGGAAAAACATAAAATTCCAAATCGGTTACGGCTTGCTTTATTCTACCCTTGTTGCCCCGCCAACGGACCCCAGTTCATGCTCGATTCGATCAGCCAGCGCCGGATAACCGCCCAACTCTTCGAGTTGAAAAGCGAACACCGCGACCTGGACACGGCCATCGCCCTGCTCGACCGCAACAAGCCGGAAGACGAACTGAGCGTGAAGCGCCTGAAGAAGCGCAAGCTGAAGATAAAGGACCAGATCGCCCAGCTGGAAAACCTGCTGATCCCCGACTTAAACGCCTGACGGCGGCGGCTCGGCCTTCGGTGCGGCGGCATCCGGGGAGATTTTGTGGATGGTATGCCGCAGCTCGCGGTTCAACACCAGGCGCGCGTCCTGCTCCCAGTCGTTCAGGCGCGTATCGAACGCCAGCTTGCCGTTCTCGCCAAGCCAGATCAGCTTCTGCTCGCGCATGTTGGCGATGAAGCCGCGGAACAGGGTCTTGTCGAAGAACTCCGGCGCCGCCGGCGCATACAGCAGCGACAGGCGCTGCGCGGTCAGGTGGCACAGGCTTTCCAGCTCGGAGGCGCTGAGCACCCCGGAACCGTTCTTGACCAGGGTGGTGATGGCGATGAAATAGCGCTCGAACGCCTGCTGCATGCTGTGCGCCACCGCGCGCAGATGGAACACCTCGTCGGTCTGGCCCGGCGCGCGGTACAGGTATTCGCCGTCGTCGCGTGACGCGGTCAGGAAGCCTTCACGGATGAACAGGTCGATGGTCTTGTTCAGGCGCTCGGCGAATTCGGCGTCGGTCCACGGCAGGTACAGCTCGCTCTGCACGAACGGGTAAACGTTCAGGCCCAGATGCACCAGGCCATGGCGCGACAGGCGCCGGTTGTTCTGGAAGCACAGCGAAATCCAAGCGGCGGCGCTGAACAGATGCAGCACGTTGTTCCTGAAATAGCTCTGCAGCACGGCGGTTTCGCCCTGCATCGACAGCACGTCGCCGAGCGGATGCCGGGTGCGGCATACCGCGCCCATTTCCTCGCCGTAGGCGATGATGGCTTTCGCGTCCATCGCGGTCACCGTGACCCGCGGACCGTAAGGCTCGTCGTTCAGGATGCGCTTCGATAATTCGATCTGGCCGATCAGGTCGCGCTCGTCCATGGCGTGCTTGGGCGTCGACAGCAGGGCCAGCGCCAGCAGGTTGATCGGGTTGACGTCGGCGGCGCGGTTGATGTTGACGTTGATCCGCTGCGCCAGTTCATCGACCACATCGGCCAGCCAGGGCAGCTTGCCTTCGGTGTTGTCGCGGTCGTCGCGCCAGTTCGGCGCGTGCCTGGCCAGGCTGTCGCTCAGGTACAGGGGCTCGCCGAAATTGACCGTCACCTTGCCGTAATGCTCGCGCAGGATCTCGAAGCCGGCCTTGACCAGGGCCCAGACGGTTTCCTTCTGCTTCGGCTGTCCGGTCAGCTCGTCGAGGTAGCTCTTGCCCTCGATCAGGCGTTCGTAGCCGATGTACACCGGCTGGAACACCACCGGGCGCTGCGGCGCGCGCAGGTACGCCTTCACGGTCATGGCGATCATGCCGCCCTTCGGCGCCATCAGGCGGCCGGTGCGCGAGCGTCCGCCTTCGATGAAGTATTCCAGCGCGTAGCCGCCGCCGACCAGCTGCGCGACGTACTCGGAGAACACCGCCGAATACAACGCGTTGGCCTTGAAGCTGCGGCGCAGGAAAAACGCGCCGCCCTTGCGCAGGACCGGGCCGATCACCGGCAGGTTGAGATTGACCCCGGCCGCGATGTGCGGCGGCACCATGCCCTTGGTGTACAGCAGGTAGCTGAGCAGAAGGTAGTCCATGTGGCTGCGGTGGCAGGGCACGTACACCACTTCATGGCCCGGCGCCACTTCCTTCAGGGAGTCCATGTGGTTGACATTGACGCCCTCGTAGATCCGGTTCCAGAATCCGGTCAGCGCGAACGACAGCGAGCGCACCAGCGGGTGCGAGTAGTCGGCGGCGATTTCCCAGGCGCACTGGTGGGCCTTCTTCCAGGCCTCCACATAATCGGTCTTGTCGCGGCGGGCCTGCTCGGCGATCGCCTTGCGGACCGGCTCGGCGTCCAGCACACGGTCGACCAGCAGCCGGCGGGTGGACAGATCGGGGCCGATCACCGCCGCGCGCACCTTGCGCAGGTAGGCGCGCAGCAGACGCTGGGCCTTGCGCACCAGGCGGTCGTGCGGCAGGTCCTCGGCCAGGATGTCGCGCACACGGAAACTCGGCGAGAAGCGCACGTGCGTGTCGCGGCCGTTCAGCAGGATCGACACGAAGCGCCGGAAGCGGCCGACGATCGCCCAGTTTTCGGAGAACAGCACCGAAAACCAGCCCGACTGGCGGTTCGGCGCGCGCCCGACGAAAATCGACACCGGCACCAGCTGCACGTCCTGTTCGGGATACAGCCGGTGCGCCATGATCAGCCGCGACAGGGCGTCGGAATGGCGTTTATTTTTCGGCGAGCTGATGCCGGCGGCGTTGCCGCGCCGGGACAGGGCGAAGAACGAGCGTTTACGGCCCAGCGGGTTGCCCGGCAAGGAACGCAGGGGCGAGGGCAGGCCGGCTTCGCGGCAGGCCCGGTCCAGGATCAGCAGGTTGGTGATGCCGTAGCTTTCCAGCACATAGCAGACCGGGCGGTCGACCTGGAACGGCGGTACCTGGGGATCGCGGGAGATTTCAATCCACGGCTGCAGGAACCAGCCGACGGTCCGCAGCCACAGCGGCGGCTTTTCGTAATGGACAGGGAAGGGCAGCGCAGGCTGCTTGGCGTCAGGCATACGCGGCGCTTACCGGCTGCTCAGCTTGTCTTCAAACAGCTTCAGCGCCGAGGCGTCGTACCACTGGCCATCT
>DATMWF010000076.1:0-4984 GCA_035562675.1 Arenimonas sp.
GAACAGGCCACCTACGTGACCGTCAACGACTACGAATCCAACCTGATGTCGGACAAGACCGGCTGGAGCACCCAGGACATCGCCGGACGCGTGCAGGGTTACATCATCACCCGCGGCGAAAAGGGGTCGGAAATCCACACCGCCTCGGGCACCATGATCATCCCGGCCGCCAACGCCATCCGTGTGGTCGACCCGACCGGCTGCGGCGACGCTTACCGCGCCGGCCTGATCTACGGCCTGATGAACGGCATGGACATGGCCACCAGCGGCCGTATCGCCTCCTTGATGGGCGCCCTGAAAATCGAGAACCTCGGCCCGCAGAACCAGCGTTTCACCTTCCAGCAGTTCGCCATGCAGTTCAAGCAGCAGTTCGGCTACGCGCTGGATTAAACACCTATCACCAGACAAGAAAAACCCCGGCAGTTCAAGGCCGGGGTTTTTTGTTTGCTTAACCGAACAATCAGAACTCCTGCGCGAACCGCAGGCCGATGGTACGCGGCTGGCTGGCGATGGTGTAGATCTGCCCGTTAGGGTACTGGGCGTCGTAACCGGACGCGCCGCACACCGCTTCTGCGCACATCGCGAAGCGGTTGAACTCGGCGCTTTCGTCGAACAGGTTCTTCACGTAAAGGTTCAACGTCCAGTTGCTCTTGCGGATGCCGGCCGACAGGTCGAACACCGTATACGACGGCAATTGCCCGAAGATTTCATTCGATGCCGTCCTCAGGTCCGAGTTGCGTTCGCCTTCATACAGGAAGGCGCCCTGGATGAACGGCTCGTAGTCTTCCCAATCCCAGGTGTAGCGTGCGGTCAGGTTGCCCTTGAATTCGGCGGTGACCGGCAGTGAGGTGCCTTTCGGCGCTTCCGGATCGGCGCAATCGGTCGCCGGCTGGCCGTTGTCATCAACGTAACCGCAGTAGTTCGCGGTCAGCTGGGCATCCAGGAACGTCACACCGCCGGAAAGCGTCAGGTTGTAGTTGACCGCCCAGTTGATGTCCATTTCCAGGCCGTCGATCTGCGCCTGGTTGGCGTTCTTGATCTCGGTCAGGCCGTTGGCGCCGAGGATGGAGAACTGGAAGTCTTCCCATTCCTCGCGGAACACCGCGCCGTTGAAGGTCAGGCGGTTATCCATCCAGCTGGTTTTCCAGCCCAGTTCCCAGTTGGTCAGGTAGTCCGACAGGTACGGCGGCAGGGTACCACGGCGGTTGATGCCGCCCGGACGGTAGCCTTCCGACCAAGTTCCGTAAATGAGCTTGTCCTCGTCGATCTTGTAGGTCAGGTTGAACTTGCCGAGCGTGCCGTTTTCCTTGAGCACCTTGTCGAACACCTTGCAGGGCGCGGTCTTGTAAGGCTCGGTGTTGCCCGCGTTCACGCAGGAGCCCTCGCCGTACGAGGAATTCGGGGAGAACCCGGCGCTGAAGCCGAAGAAGCCCTTCAGGCCGCTGTCCTGTTCGAAATAGCGGAAACCGGCGGTGGCGGTCAGCTTATCGGTGAAGTCGAACGAGGCTTCGCCGAAGATGGCTTTGCTGTCGTCCTTGCGGTCCTGCTTGGTCAGCCAGATGGTGTCTTCCCAGCCCGGCACGTCGTAGAAATCGGCGAAGTCGTCGATCTTGTAACGCTGCTGGATGTCATGCGACTGGTCCTGCATGAAGAAGCCGCCGATGAAGCGGAAGCGTTTGTCCTGCGGCGAGGAAATCCGCAGTTCATGGCTGGATTTCTTGTATTTGTCCATCGACTGGATGTACTGCGAGGGATTGACGTAATCGTAATTGTTGTCGATCGCGTAAGCGCCGTAACCGGACACCACGTCATACCAGAAGCCGTAGTCGTTGTAGTCGGACTCGCCTTCGATGTCGCGGTCCAGGGTCGAATAGGCGTAGACGAGGTCGAAATTGCCGACTTTGCCGGTGACCGTCAGCGCCGCCTGGGTGAATTTGTCTTCCAGGCTTTCGGCGTAATAGCGGGTGACCGCGCGCTCGCCGATGACGGGATCGTTGGCGAAGGTGCCGCCGGTTTTCTCGGTCTGGGTCATGATGCTGGGCAGGATCGACCAGTTCTCGCCGAGATCGAGTTTCAAGGCCAGTCGGGCACCGGTGGTGGTGGCGTCGTTGTAGTCCTTCTCAACCCTGTCGGCGTTGTTCATGGTGATGCCGGAGGTCGGGAACGTCCGCTCGCCGTAGACGTTGTCGATCCAGCCGGCGTCGTGCTGGTCCCAGGCCACCAAACGGATGGCGGCGCTGTCGGAGATCGGCAGGTTCACGTAACCTTCGCCCACATAGCCGTTGCCGCCGTCGGTGACCGTGTTCACTTCCAGGGCGTATCCGGCGGCGAACGCGCTGGCATCGGGTTTGTTGGTGATGATCTTCAGCGTGCCCGACTGCGAGCTGGCGCCGTACAGGGTGCCCTGCGGACCGGCCAATGCCTCGACCCGCTCGATGTCGTAAATATGCACGTCCAAGGCGCCGCCGATGGTGGTGACCGGCTGCTCGTCAAGGTAGACGCCGACCGACGGGGATGAACCGGAATGGTTGCCGTCATTGCCGCTCACCACGCCGCGGAAGTAAGGCGTCGAACCGCCGCCCTCGCCCTGGGTATAGGACAGGCTGGGCAGCAGTTTGGCGTAATCGTCGAAATCGCTGACGTTCATTTCGGTCAGCTTCTGGGTGCCGAGCACCGTGATGCTGATGGGAACTTCCTGCAGGTTCTCGGTGCGCTTCTGGGCGGTGACCGTGACCGTGTCCAGCACCGCTTTTTTCTCTTCGGTGCCGGCCTGTTGGTCTTCGGCGAAAACGGCCGGGCTCAAGGCCAGGTAAATGGCCGCGGCCAAGGGCAATCGGGACACGAGGCGCTTTTGCATCGAACCGCTGTTGGTTTTTTTCTTATACATCTAACTCTCCCTTTAGTTATACAACATTACTGAAATTCAGGTACTTCCGGATACGCGTCAAGCACCGGCCCCAATGCCTGCTTAAGCGGGCCGAGCCATTCCTCGAAATGGCGCCAATGCTCGACGCCATCGGTGTAAATCGGCTGTCTGACCTGCTCGGAGCTTGCCGTGCGGACAGGCCGGTCGTTCTCGAAAAAACGCAGGCAGCCATCTTCGAACGGCAGCCCGCAGTAGTCCAGCAGGCGGCGGACTTCCGCTTCGGTGTTGCGCACCATATCCTCGTAATGCACGCGGTGGACGCGGCCCGGCAGGACGCGGTCGAAATGCGCCATCAGTTCGACGTAATCGGCGTAATAGCGGCCCATGTCGTCGAGGCTGTAGCTGAAATTCTGGCCACGGGCGAAATGCTGCTTGTAATTGGAAAAGCAGCAGGCCAGCGGATGGCGGCGTGCGTCGATGATCTTGGCGTTCGGCAGGATCATCTGGATCAACCCGATATGGGCGAAATTGTTCGGCATTTTATCGATGAAAAACGGCGCGGCGGTCTTGCGGTGGACGCGGGTATTGTCCATATAGCGCCGGCCGTACGTATCGGCCTGCCCGCGGCTCATGGCCGGCAGCATCGGGTAATAGGTTTTCGCCCTGCCGTCGGTCTGCCGGCGGTACAGGTCCTTGGTGATCGCGATGATGTCGGGCAGTTCCATGGTGCCTTCCACCTGGGAGTGGCTCGACAGGATCTGCTCCAGCAGCGTGGACCCGGCCCGCGGCATGCCGAGGATGAAGATCGGATCGGCTGCATCGACGCCGAAACCGATGCGCTCCCGGAAGAATTCCGCGCTGAAAATGCCTTTTGAGGCCGCGATTTTCCCGGCATTGCGTTCCGGACTGTACTCGATCAGGGTCCGGCGCAGGCGATTGCCCTTGTCGTAATGCCGGAACGCCTCCGCGTAGGCGGCGCGGTCTTCCATGGCTTTGCCCAGGGCAAAGTCGAAATGGAAGCGCTCCTCTTCGGTCAGCTGTTCCGAATCCAGCCGGCCACGCATCTGTGCGACGTCCGCGTCGGTGAACCGGAAGGTCTTCAGGTTGGCCAGGCTCCAGTAGGCTTCGCCGTAGTTAGGCTCCAGGCGGATGCTTGTGCGGTACGCCTCGATCGCCCGGTCAAGCAATCCGGCGGTTTTCAGGGTATGCCCGAAGCTGTGCCAGATCTTCGAATACCCAGGATTCGCGGCAAGCACGTCATCGTAAAGCCTGATGGCGCTTTCATAATCGCCGATCTTGCTCAGGGCGACGGCTTTCAGGTTCTTGTAGCTCAGATTGTCCGGTTCCGATTCAAGCAGCAGATCGGCCTGCCGCAGGGACTGTTCGAACTTGTTGGACCGGTTCAGGATGTAAGCGTAATTCTGCCGGGCGAACGTGAAGCCCGGGGCCAGCTCGAGACATCGCGCCAACAGGTTTTCCGCGTCGATATCCCTGCCCAGGCGGGCAGCCACTTCGGCCAGCATGCGGATCGCGGCGACATCGGTGGGGCAGTCCTTCAGGTAATCCTTCAGGGCGCGTTCGGCGACCGGAATGCGGTTTTCCACCATTGCGGTGGCCGCGGCCAAAAGCCGGGGATTGCTGCCGGAATGCTGCAGATACCTGCCATAAGCCAAATCAGCGGAGGCCGAATCGCCCATGGACGAATACAGGTCCGCCAACGACAGCCAGGCTTTGGCAAGCTCCGGCATCAAGGCCAGTGTTTTCTTCAGGCTCAGCACCGCTTTGTCGCCTTGGCCGCAACGGCGCAACGCCAAGCCCAATTCGTAGTGCGCCACGGCCCATTCAGGCCGCTGGCTGCAAAGGCGTGTCAAACAATCCACGGCACCCTGCAGATTTCCCAGCTTCCCTTGGGCAAGCGCGTAAAACAGCAGGGCATTGGCCTGGTCCGGGACGATCCTGAGGATTTCCTGCGCCTGGACGGCCGCCAATGAGGGACTGGATTCCAGAAGCCTGGCTGTGTGGGACAAGGCCGTCTGCAGATCAGCCGCCGTCTCCGGAACTGCGGACATTACGCGACCTTCGTATCTTCATCATTCATTCACAAAACATACCATAATT
>DATMWF010000077.1:0-13340 GCA_035562675.1 Arenimonas sp.
GAAGACCGAAGCGCTGCCGGCCGTGATCCTGACCGACATCCGCATGCCCGGCGTGAGCGGCATCGATTTCCTGGAAACGGTCAAGAAAGCGCATGCCGACCTGCCGATGATCGTGATGTCGGCGTTCACCGACATCACCAACACCGCCAGCGCCTACCGCGGCGGCGCGTTCGAATACATCGCCAAACCGTTCGACCTGGACGAAGTGGTGGCGCTGGTCGAAAAGGCCCTGCCCAAAAAACCGGCACCGGCTGCGCCGGCCGCGGAGATCGCCGTGGCCTCGGAGCCGGCACTGATCGGCCAGACGCCGGCCATGCGCGAGCTGTTCCGCCAGATCGGCCGCATGGCGCAACTGCCGCTGAGCGTGCTGATCACCGGCGAAACCGGCACCGGCAAGGAGCTGGTGGCGCGCGCCCTGCACCGGGAATCGCCGCGCAGCCGCAAGCCGTTCATCGCACTCAATACCGCGGCCATACCGAACGACCTGCTGGAATCCGAATTATTCGGCCACGAAGCCGGCGCGTTCACCGGCGCCAGCCAGCGTCACATCGGACGTTTCGAGCAGGCCCAGGGCGGCACGCTGTTCCTGGATGAAATCGGCGATATGCCCCTGGCCCTGCAGACCCGCCTGCTGCGGGTGTTGGCTGAAGGCGAGTTTTACCGGGTCGGCGGCCGCGAACTGATCAAGGTCGACGTGCGCGTCATCGCGGCAACCCACCAGCCGCTCGAGCATCTGGTGTCCTCGAACCGCTTCCGCGCCGATCTGCTGCATCGGCTGAATGTGTTGCGCATCCAGCTGCCGGCGCTGCGGGAGCGGCGGGCGGACATTCCGCTGTTGGCGGCGCATTTCTGCCAGAAGGCCGCGCTGCAGCTGCAGTGCGGGCCGAAAAGCCTCAGCCCGGCTTTGCTGGAAGGCATGCAGGCATACGACTGGCCGGGCAATGTCCGCGAACTGGAAAACGCCTGCTGGCGCTTGGTGTCGGGCGCCTCGCATGAGCGTCTGGAGGCTTCCGACTGGTCGCGCGCGGTGGTTATCGCCGCTGCGCCGCCGGCCAGCGCGGTGTCGTGGCAGCGGCAGCTCAGCGCGCAGGCGCTGCAGCGCCTGCAGCAGGGTGACAGCGCCATCCATGCCGGCTTCAAGGCGCAGTTCGAGCAAAGCCTGCTGGAAGCCGCGCTGCAGTTCAGCGGCGGCCACCGTCAGCAGGCCGCCCAGTTGCTTGGACTGGGCCGTAACACGGTTACCCGAAAATTAGGCTCCGGCCGCAAACCAAAGGATGCACCATGAAACTGATCGTCAGAGACGCCACGGGGGAAGATGCCGCCTTGCTGGCCGATTGGGCCAAGGCGATGGCGTTGGAAACCGAAGGCAAAATCCTGCCGGACGCCGACGTCATCCCCGGCGTCGAACACGGCATCGCAACTCCCGGCCTGGCGCGCTATTTCGTGGCCGAGTCGGAAGGCCGGCCGGTCGGCACCCTGATGCTCACCTCGGAGTGGAGCGATTGGCGCAACGGCCTGTGGTGGTGGATCCAGAGCGTGTATGTTCCGGAAGACTGCCGCCGGCAGGGCGTGTACCGCGCCTTGTATGAGCATGTGCGGGAGCTGGCCAGGCAGGATCCCGGTGTCTGCGGCATCCGCCTGTATGTCGAAAGATACAACCTCAATGCCCAGCGCACCTACACGTCGCTCGGCATGCAGGATGCCCACTACCTGGTTTTCGAGGAAGAAACCAACAGCCGCTGATCAGCGTTGCAGGGTCTCGCGCGCGGTTCCGGCTTCGGCGCAGAAATCGAAATCCACCGTGATGCCGTGTGCGCCCAGCAGCGCGGCGATCTGCCGCTGGCGCATCTGGAACATCTGGAACTGCGTTTCGAGCTGTTCACAGGTCCTGCCGGCGAGCGAGGGCTGCATCTGCGCCCACTGATGGCTGTCGAGCAGGGCGATGTGCGCGGTGTTGGCCTTGAAGAAAATCAACGGCTCCGGCGCGGCGTCCAGCCAGACCTCGCGCTGCGGCGCGAACAGCGCCGTTTCGATGATCGGCCATACCGGTGCCAGGCCGTTGTGCTCGTATTGCATGGCCATCAAGGCGACTAGGTCATGCAGGGTCATGTAACGGGCGTGCTCGATCACCGCGCCGAACAGCGACTGGGCCGCCAGCGCGGTGCCCGCGCCGGCCATGCCGCGCTCCATCAGCTCGGCCTCCATCCGATCCTGCACGCCGGAAATCGATGCCGCAGGCCCTGACAGCACGAACGGAATCAGGCGCAGCGGGCCGCGCAGGAACCCGATATCGGGCTGCAGGCCTTCCGGCATAAGGTCCGCATCGGCGCCTATGCAGAGCAGGCGGGCGTCGGCGGACTTCGGCGCCAGATGGCTCAAGCGCGCCAGTTCACGGTGCACCGGCCACTGCGGGCGCAGGATCTCGACCGGATCGAAGCAGGCGCCGGCCAGGCTGATGTCGATGTCGGCATGTGGCGCGATCCACTGGCGCAGGTCATCGGCGATCAATCCGCCGAGCGTTCCGGCATCGGCGACCGACAGGCGGTTTTTTTCAATCACCTGTCCCGGACTGAGTTCCAAAGCCAATAGGCCGTAACTGTAAATGGGATCAATCATGCGCTACCATACTCGGGAGTTTGGAATTAGAATCAAAGCTCGGGGCTCGATTGGCTATTATGCCCTGTCCCGTTTGACATTAGCGCATCGTTTAGGAGCCTTTTCATGCCCGCATCACGTCGTGTCGCCATTTTAGGCGGTATCCGCATCCCGTTCTGCCGCAACAACACCGCCTATTTCGGCATCGGCAATCTCGGCCTGTCCACCATCGTGCTGGGTGGCCTGGTGGAGAAATTCCAGCTGCAGGGCCAGGTGCTGGGCGAAGTGGCCATGGGCGCGGTGCTCAAGCATTCCGCCGATTTCAACCTGGCGCGCGAAGCCACCTTGTCATCCGGCCTGTCGCCGCATACACCCGGCCTGACCCTGCAACGCGCCTGCGGCACCGGCCTGGACTCGCTGATCACGGTCGCCAACAAGATCGCGGTCGGGCAGATCGAGGTCGGCGCCGGCGGCGGTTCGGACACCACCTCCGATGTGCCGATCGCGGTCAACAAAAAACTGCGCCATCGCCTGCTGGAGCTGAACCGCGCCCGGACCTTGGGCGAGCGCGTCAAGGCTGCGTTGAAAGGCTTCTCGTTCGGCGAATTCAAGCCGGAATTCCCCGGCGTGGCCGAACCGCGCACCGGCAAAAGCATGGGCGAAAGCTGCGAAGACATGGCCAAGACCTGGCAGATTACCCGTGAGGACCAGGACCGGCTGGCCTATGAATCGCACCAGAAAGCCGCCGCCGCATACGCGCGCGGGTTCTACGCCGATCTGGTGATGCCATTCCGCGGCCTGGATAAAGACAACATCCTGCGCCCGGACACCAGCCTGGAAAAACTGGCTACCTTGAAGCCGGCCTTCGACAAGCGCTCCGGCAAGGGCACGCTGACCGCCGGCAACTCGACCAACCTCAGCGACGGCGCCTCGGTGGCGTTGCTGGCGTCGGAGCAGTGGGCGCACGACAACCACAGGGAAATCCAGGCCTATCTGGTCGATGCGCAGGTCGCCGCGGTCGATTTCGTGGCCGGCGAGGGCCTGTTGATGGCGCCGGCCTGGGCCGTGGCGCAGCTGCTGAAGCGCAACAACCTCAGCCTGCAGGATTTCGATTTCTATGAAATCCACGAAGCCTTCGCCGCGCAGGTGCTGTGCACGCTGAAGGCCTGGGAATCGGAGGAATTCTGCACAACCAAACTCGGCATGGACGGCGCGCTCGGCGCCATCGACCGCAGCAAGCTCAATGTGGTCGGCTCCTCGCTGGCGCTCGGCCATCCGTTCGCGGCCACCGGCGCGCGCATCATCGCCACCGCCGCCAAGTTGCTGAAGGAGAAAGGCCAGGGCCGCGTTCTGATCTCGATCTGCACCGCCGGCGGCATGGGCGTGGCGGCGATCGTCGAGCGCTGATAAACGAACAGGGTAGAACTAAAAACCGGCCAATTAGTTGGCCGTTTTTTTTGCGCGATTCACTGCGGCAACCACGGAATCCCGTGTTCGTTGCGTTGTTCGGACACCGCTTCGGCGGCGATCTTTTCCTGCAGGGAGACGCCGGACATCGGCAGCGGCGATTCGGCGTTCAGCACCCGGCGCGCGTTGTCGGCGGCGTTGAAGGCCTGTTCGAACTGCTTTTCACCGGCGTAGGCCTGGCTCAGCTGGTTCCAGCTTTCGGCGCCGGCACCCTGCGCGATGGCGCGTTGCCAGTAGGAGATGGCCGCCGGGGTCTGTCCGCAGGCCTTGGCCCAGGCACCCAACGTGTGCAGCAGGTCGGCATCGGCGCTGTTGGCGGCCAGGAAGGCCGCGATGCGGCCGAACAGGGCTTTGTCGTTGTGCGCCAGCATGCCCAGCGCCACCACGTAGGGATTTTGGTAGTTCGATTCAAGCGCCTCGATCAAGGCCTCGCTGGCCGACTTCTGCATGCCGAGCGCTTTGGCCCGCTGCGCGAACGCGCTGGCCTGTTCGATGCTGGCGGCTTTCTGGCCGAGCTCCTGCCAGCGCTGCCAGAGCATGTCGGCCGAGGTCGCGCTCTGCAGGTAATGCGCCTGATACATCGTATTCAGGGTTTCCAGCTGCTTCTGGCTCAGGCCGTGGCCTTTGGCGTTCAGCCAGTTCTGCGCCAGGTCGAATTGGCTGAGCAAAATGGCCGACTCGATGGCGATGCCGCGCGCGATCGGCGACCATTCGCTGCTCGGACGGGTCAGCATCACTTCCAGCGCCTGTTGGGCCTTGCCCTGTTTCAGCAGGGCGCGGGCGTTGTTGGAAGCGGCCAGCGTCGGGTTGGAGGCGTTCAGCAGTTCCAGGAAACGCGCGGCGTTGACCCAGTCTTCCTGAGCGATGGCCGCCTGGCGCGCGCCCAGCAGGGCGAGGTCGCGCACGTTTTTTTCTTCCGCGGCCTTGGCCAGCAGGTTCTGCGCCCGGCCGTAGCGGCCCTCGTAAAACGCCGTCAGGCCGTTGTTCAAACGGCTCTTGGCCTGCCGGTTCGCATAGTTTCGCCAGGCATGATACGGCAGGCGCAGCAGATACCAGATGAACCACAGCGCGAACAGCAGCAGGGCGCCGGCCAACAGCGAGAACGCGACCGTGGTGGTGATGGTGGTGCCATGCCAGCGGATCACCACTTCGCCGAAGTCCGGCTGCAGCAGCTCCCAGGCCAATGCGCCCAGCGCGGCCAGCAGAAGCCACCACAAAAAGCTTCGGTACAGGCTCACGGCGCCGCTCCCTGCTTCATGCGCTGCAGTTCGGTCAGGCTCGAGCCCGCCAGGGGCAGGGACAAGGTCAGCGGTGTGTTGGCGGCCAGAAGCAGTTTGGCGCGGCGCTCCTTCAGCTGCGGCGTATCGGTATACAAGCGCAGCAGCCATTGATTGATGCGCACGGCGCTGGCCTTGAATTCCGCGCTGTTGCGTAACTGCAGCGCGGCGCGGGCGCCGGCGATTTCAAGTTCAAGCGCGGTTTTGGCGGCGCGCCGGTCACTCGGGGCGATCAAGGTCTGCTGGCCGGACGGTTGTATGCGGATCAGCGCGTTCAACAGGCGGGTCGCGCCGTGGGCGTCATCCTGCGCCTTGCTGGGCTGTCCGTTGGCGGGTGTCAGCTGCGGCAGAACGGCTTCCAGGGCGGTCAGTTCGGCTTTGGCGGCGGCGCTGGGATCGGGCCCCAAAGCGCGGAAAGCCGCCAGTTCCTGGGCGATCACCTGGCGAAGATTGACCCATTGCGGATCCTTCAGGGCGTTGATGGCTTGGCTGGCCAGTTCCGTGGCCTGGATGGCGCCGGCCAGGTCGCCGGACAGCTTCCAGCGCTCGCTGGCGATGGTCAGCAGGAGCTCGGCTTCACTGATCCGCAGGCTGTCCTGGCCGCTGCGTTCGCTGCGGCTGAGCTCACGCAGGCTGTCTTCGATCAGCCCGGCGCGCTCGGTCACGCCCAGCACCTCATCACGCAGCAGGTTGGTGCGGTTGGCTGAATCGGCGACCCGCTGCTGCAGCGCGGCGCGCTCGCGCTCGAGCTGCAGAAGGTTCTGTTCCACCGCCAGCAGGCGCTTGTCGAGCGCTTCCGGACTCACGTCGGCGACGGCTGCGGTTTGACCCAGCCCGGCCGGCAGGCCGACGGACCGGTAATAACCGTACGCCGCCGCAAGCACCGCGATGACCAGCAGCACCGGCAGGAGAAAATTCCTGCGATGCTTAGTTGGCGGCGCCGCCGCTTGGTTTGAAAGGTCGCTCATCCGTAGCTCCTGATTTTTTTAAGGGCATGGCGGCATGGGCCAGTGCGCTCAATTGGCGCTGCGGCAGGGTCGAGTCAGAGCAAATGACGCGCGTCAGGCCGAGTGCCTTGAGGTATTCTACCAAGCGCGTGCTGCTTGCAACGCAGATCAGGGATTTAAATTTGCGCCGCCGGGAGGCATCGAGCTGCGCCCAGATATGTCCGAAGGCCTTCTGGCTGGTGACCAGGACGGCCGCATGGGAACCCAGGGCATCGATGCCGGCCAGGTGCCGGCCGCTCAGCGCCACCGGCTCGCGCCGGTAAACATGCGCCAGGCGCAGCGTCGCGCCTCGGGCGGCCAGTGATTCTTCCAGTAAGCCGCGCCCATCCGGGGCGGTCAACAGGCCGATGCGCCTGCCACGGACCCGTTGCAGGGCCTGCAGGGCCAGCAGGCCATCCGCTGTCTGGGGCTGCGGAACCTGCACCGCGCGCGCGCCGGCGCGGAATAATTCCCGGGCTGTGCCGGCACCGACGGCAAGCCAGTCGCCGCCCAGTTCCGCCTGTTGTCCGGCCAGACGCGCCGCGGCCGGCGAGGTGGCGATACGGAGGCCGCAGGCCAGGACGTCGGCCAGTTCATCGGTGTTGACCGAGGGGGCCAGACGGAACGCGGACAGGGCAATGGCCCGGGCCTGCCAATGCGCCGCCGCACGGCGGACCGGCGCGTGCTGGTTCTGCGGCCGCAGCGACAGGATGGTCCAGCCGGCAAGTGGCTTCGGTTCAGGCATCATCCCGGTATTATGTGGCAGAATCTAGGGCAGTGAAGCATCAGGGATACGACAATGTTCAATAAAGCGCTGATTCTGGCTCTGGCACTGGTGTTGCTGCCGGCACCGATCGCGGCGAAATCCACTTGGCGCTCCGAAAAAGCCTTGCAGGATAATCTTCGTGAATACGGCCTGGCGGTGCGTTGGAACGATTTTGAAGCTGCCGCCGAGGCGCTGGATCCGGTCCTGGTGCAGGGAGATCGGTTTTCCGAGCAGGACGAGGAATACTACAAAGTCTTCCAGATCAGCGGCTACCAGCTCAAATCGTCGGCCATGCTGGATCCGCTGACCTACAGCCAGCGGGTGGAACTTCGCATCATCGACCGGGATACCCAGGTCGAACGCATCAAGACCGACAGACAGAACTGGCGCTACGATGTGCTGGCCAAGCGCTGGTGGCTGACCAGCGGCCTGCCGAAACTGGATTGACTGGCGCATTCGGCGCCAAAACGCGATAATAGCCCTCTTTACCTGATGGAAGCTGTATGTCTTTTGCCGCATTAACGCAATTCGCCGGCCAAAATCCCGTGTTGTCGCTGCTTTTCGCGGGCTTGACGCTGGCGCTCGTGTATACCGAGATAGCCCGTCTGTTCGTCGGCTACAAAGTCGTTTCGCCGGCACAGCTCACCGATCTGATCAATAAGGAATCCGCGCTTCTGGTCGATGTCAGCGCCATCGCCGAGTTCGAAAAGGGCCATATCCTGGGCGCCAAACACGTGGCCATGAGCCAGTTTGACCCGGAAAACAAGCTGTTGGCCAAAGCCAAGGACCTGCCGGTCGCGGTCGTCTGCCGTACCGGACAGCAATCCTCGGATGCCGCCAAGCGCCTGCATAAGGCGGGATTCAGCAAAGTATATTGGCTCAATGACGGCCTCAATGCCTGGATCCAGGCGGATTTGCCGCTGAGCAAGGGCCGCTGAGACTTGATATCATCGGGTCCATCCCCATAAGTTACCTACGAACCATCCTCTTTCCGCGTTTACGCCCATTTCCCTGGAGTTTCACATGTCCGCAAATTTAACCGAAGGCGCTGCAGCAAACGGCGCACAGGCCGCCACCTTCAACGTGCAGAAGATCTATCTGAAAGACGTTTCCTTCGAGGCGCCGAACGCGCCGATGGTCTTCAATGAGCAGGGCCAGCCTGAGCTCAGCATGAACCTGAACCAGAAGGTCGGCAAACTGGCCGACGGCGTCTATGAAGTCGTGCTCGGCGTGACCCTGACCTGCAGCGTCGACGATAAAACCATTTACCTGGCGGAAGTGGCGCAGGCCGGCATTTTCGGCCTGGTCGGATTCGATGACGCGACCTTGGACGCCATGCTCGGCATCCACTGCCCGAACGTGCTGTTCCCGTATGCCCGCCAGACCATCTCCGACCTGATCAGCTCGGGCGGCTTCCCGCCGTTCTATCTGCAGCCGATGAATTTCGAGGCGATCTACGCGGAAGGCGTGCGTCGCCGCGCCGACCAGGCGGCAGGCGCCGGCAGCGAAAGCAGCACCGTGATGGCCGAGGGCGGCAACGCCTGAAAGCAGTGACGGAACGGCACGCCATGCGGATCGCGGTGTTGGGCGCCGGCTCATGGGGAACGGCTTTGGCCTCCCTGCTGGCACGCAACGGGCATCACACCGTGCTGTGGGGGCGCAACGCCGAACAGGTGCGCTCCATCAACGACAGCCATGAAAATACCCGGTATCTACCGGGTATTTCCTTGCCCGGGCCGCTCAAGGCCAGCACGGATCTGCCCGCCGCCGTGCGCGGTGCCGAGCTGATCCTGGTGGTCACGCCCAGCCACGCGTTCAGTGAAACCATCCAGCAGCTGGCGCCGCATCTTAAAGCCGGCGTCGGTGTCTCGTGGGCGACCAAGGGGTTTGAGCCGGGTTCCGGCCGTTTCCTGCACGAAGTCGCCGCGGAAATGCTGGGCGATCAAGTACCGCTTGCGGTGATCACCGGTCCGTCCTTCGCCAAGGAAGTTGCGCAGGGCCTGCCGACCGCGGTGACCGTGCATTCCGAAGATCCCGAATTCGCCCAACAGGTCGCGGAAGCGCTGCACGGCCCCGCTTTCCGGGCCTATACCGGCAACGACATGATGGGCGCCGAATTGGGCGGCGCGATGAAAAACGTACTGGCCGTCGCCACCGGCATCGCCGATGGCATGGCCTTGGGACTGAATGCGCGCGCCGGCCTGATCACCCGCGGCTTGAACGAAATGCTGCGCCTGAACCAGGCGCTCGGCGGCCGCGCCGAGACCCTGATGGGTCTGGCCGGACTGGGCGATCTTGTGCTGACCTCGACCGGCGACCTGTCCCGCAACCGCCGGCTGGGCCTGGCGCTCGGCAAAGGCCAGTCCCTGCAGGAAGCGGTTGCCGCCATCGGGCAGGTGGTCGAATCGATCCAGACCTGCGATGAAGTCATGCGCCTGGCAGCCCGGTTCGACATGGATCTGCCGATTTCGGCGCTGGTGCAGCGCGTCCTGCACGAACAGATCACCCCGCATGAAGGCCTGAAGATGCTGCTGTCGCGCGAGCAGAAACCGGAATACCCCGAGGGGCTGTTCGAGTAAAGCCAAAAGAAAACCCCCGCTTCGATGAAGCGGGGGTTTTGCATTGCGGCGTGGCTGATTCTGGATCAGAAGCTCAGGCGTGCGCCGATGTTCCAGCTGTTCAGGTCGGTGTTGTCGCGGTCGGCGTAGTCGTAGCCGGCGGTGATGCCGAACATGTCATTGACGTGGTACACGCCGCCGAGGTTGACGCCGACGCCGTTGCCGAAATCGCCGACATCGGTGTAGTTCAGCTTGCCGGTCAGTTCGATGTTGTCGCTGACCATGCTGCGCAGGCCGGTGGCGACGCGGTAGCCGCTGTCGCTGACGTCGCCGTAGTAGCCGGCGTCGGCGCTGTCATGCACATACGACAGTTCATTGATCCAGTCGGTCTTGGCGCCCACGCTCTTGCGGAAGCCGAGGCCGATGTTGGTTTCGTCAAGTCCGGCGTTGCCTTCGCTGTAGCTTTCGTAGCCGGCGATGCCGTAGAACATGTCATTGAACTTGAGCGAGCCTTTGATGCCGAAGCCGTCCAGGTCGGCGCCGTCGATGTCGACGGAGTTATAGGAACCCTGCACGTAGTTGTAGTTGAGGTCGGCGGCATTGGCGGACAGCGCGGCGGTGGACAGGGCGACTGCCAGTAAGGTACGTTTCATGAATACTCCAGATGATGGGTTGTTGTTGCGGAAATGCGAGGTGCACTTCATTCTGCATTTCGCAGATGCCCAACTTGGAGGCCCATAAGTAACGGAAGTTCCGGTTGCCCGGAATCGGTTTATGCGCGATTCATGTCTTTTTGAAGAAATTCCTGGCGATGAGCATCACCACGAACTTCTGCAGGGTGCCCGAACTGCGCAGATAGCCGCCCAGCGCGCCGAGCGAGTCGATCGCCAGATTGCCGGGCGACAGCGATTCAAGCGTCCGGCTGGCGGAGCGCGCCAGCTTGATCCTGCCGAGCTGCTTTTCAAGCGTGAGGATTTCCAGCGCCTGGTCGATTTCCTCGAAGGAGGAATAGGATTTTCCGGTCATGTCAGTCATGGAAGAAGATCTCGGAGAATTTCCGCAGGATGGGCCGGTCTATGCGCGCACGCAACTGGTACACCAGGGCGCACATCAACAGATAGAAGGCCCCGACAATCAGGAAGCCCAAGGCGTCGTTGTGCAGCCAGGCGCCCAGGCTGAAGGCGGCGGCACCCGACAGGAACAGCAGCGCCAAGGCCACGAACAGCCCGATCAGGAAGACGTGGACCAGCAGCGTGACGGACTTCATGCCGGCCTTGAACGACCACAGCTTGTAATATTCGGCCTGCGTCTCGATCAGGGCCTGCACGTCTTCCTGCAACGCTTCGGCGTTTTGCTTGAGTCGGCTCATCATCGGGCTTACTTGCGCAGATGCGCCAAGTGGTCTTTGAGCTGGCTGAGACGTGCTTCCAGCTTGGCGATCATCTGCTCGGTCTCGTCGTTGGCGTCGGAGACCAGGGTGTCGAATTCATCGGCGATCTGTTCGCCGCCATGTGCAAGGGTCGAGCGGATCTTGTCGTTCAGGTCCTTGAGCTGGCTTTTGAGTTCATCGCCGTAATCTTCGACGCCGGCCTTGAGTTTGCGGCGGGTCCGTTCCCCGCTGTCAGGCGCGAACAGGACACCCAGACCGGCGCCGATGGCGACCCCGGCCAACAGGGCCAGAAAGGTATTGGACTGGTTATTATGCATAACGGCTCCTTCGGCGCTTTGGTTGTTGCCTAAAAGATAGCGCAATTTGGCTGCAAGCGCCAATGCCGGGCCTGAAAACGTCAACCGGCGCGCAGGGGATAGCCCAGTTGCCGCCATACTTCATACACCGCCACCGCCACGGTGTTGGAAAGGTTGAGGCTGCGCTGTCCGGGCTGCATCGGCAGGCGCACGCGCTGGCTCTCGGGCAGGCGATCGAGCACATCGCCCGGCAATCCGCGGGTTTCCGGACCGAACAGCAGGGCATCGCCGTCTTGGTAGTCCGGGCTGTCGAAGCGCGTCCGGGCCTTGGAGCTGAAGGCGAATACGCGCGGGTGTGCCAGGAAGTCCAGGCAGGCGCCGTAGTCGGCGTGCCGCTTGACCTCGGCGAATTCGTGGTAATCCAGTCCGGCGCGCCTGACCCTGGCGTCGTCCCAGGCGAAACCCAGCGGTTCAACCAGGTGCAGACGCGCGCCGGTGTTGGCGCATAGGCGGATGATGTTGCCGGTATTGGGCGGGATTTCAGGTTCGAACAAAATCACATCGATCACGATGTGTTCCTTGGATCAGCTGAGTTGGCATGATTTTAGCAAAGTCGCCTGCGCCTGCAGCTTTTCCTTGGCGGTCGCGGCCCGGTCGGCAAGCGGAAATTCAATCAGCGCATCGACCGGCTTGCGGCCTTGGTTGTCGAGGATGTTGCTGATGCCCTTGAAACGCAGCAGCCGTTTCGAGGCCGTGCCGTAGGTCAGTTCGATGTCGGGGGCGACCAGACCCAGCCAGCCGTTCAGTCCGAGTTTGAAGTTCTGCGCGGGCTGCGCGCGGTACAGCGACCCGTCGGTCCGGGCCAGATTGAAACTGTAGCTGGTCAGGCGCGCCGGCACGGCGAAGTCCAGCGGCTGGCTGCCGTTTTTCGCCAGCGCCTGCCAGCGTGTCCGGACGAACACGTCAAAGCCGGCGTCGGCGACCAGGTTCGGACTCGCCGCGACGGCCTCCTGGAGTGGCCGGTTGGCGCGCTTGTGCCACAGCTTGGCCTGTCCGTCACGCCAGCGCAGGCCCTCTTGATAGTCGAAGCGGACATCGTTGAAGCTGAAGCCGGGCGCCAGCGCGGAGTTCCTGTAGGAGATCTCCTTGCGTGCGAACGGCGTGCCGTCGGCGCAGCTGTACAGCACGGTACGTTCCTTGAGGAGGTCATTTTCATAGGATGTCCAGTGCGATTCGGTGTACAGCAGCCGGGTCTTGCCCGGATTCCAGGCTTTGCCCTGCTCGAAGCGCACGTCGGTAGCCGCCCATGCCAAAGCCGGAGCAAGCAGGAGGACGGCGCAGGTGAACGGAAGTTTCATGGCTTCGGCCTCGATCATGGGGTCTTCACATGGCCACTATGCCTTATGGCCTAGTGTAGATACCGTCAATTTACACTATGATTGTCAGTTCACCGATTTACACCCAAAAAAGGAAGGTTTATGCGTTTAGGTACCAGTTCTGCGCTTGCGGCTGCGCTTGGTTTGGCTTTGTCCGGTTCCCTGGCGTTCGCGCCGGAAGCGATGGCCGCTCCGGCCAGTCTGTCCGTCGATATCCCGTATGAGCAGTTCACGCTGCCGAACGGCCTGCGGGTGGTGGTGCATACCGACCGCAAGGCGCCGATCGTGGCCGTCAACGTCTGGTACCATGTCGGTTCCAAGGATGAAACCCCGGGCCGCACCGGCTTCGCGCACCTGTTCGAACACCTGATGTTCCAGGGCTCCGAGAACTACCGCGACGAATACTTCGGTCCGTTCGAACAGGTCGGCGTCACCGACCAGAACGGCACCACCAACGGCGACCGCACCAACTACTTCCAGAACGTGCCGACCACCGCGCTCGACATGGCGCTGTGGATGGAATCCGACCGCATGGGCCATTTCCTCGGCGCCGTCGACCAGTCGCTGCTGGACGAGCAGCGCGGCGTGGTGCAGAACGAAAAGCGCCAGGGCGAGAACCAGCCGTATGG
>DATMWF010000078.1:0-9640 GCA_035562675.1 Arenimonas sp.
GTAGGCCGAGACCACGCCCTTGCGGCTGAAGATGCTGGCCCACATGCCCTGGATCGCCATCGGCACCACCGGCACCGCGCGCCGTTCCAGGATGCGCTCCAGGCCGGATTTGAACGCGCTGATCTGGCCGTCCTTGGTCAGGCTGCCTTCCGGGAAGATGCACACCAGCTCGCCTTCGGCCAGGGCCTTGTCGACCTCTTCGAAGGCGCGCTGCATCAGTTCGGCGTCTTCGTGCTTGCCGGCGATGGGGATCGCCCGCGCGGCCCTGAATACCCAGCTCAGGCCGGGCGTATTGAAAATTTTGTAATACATCACGAAGCGGATCGGACGCGGGATGGTGCTGCTCAGGATCACCGGGTCCATGTAGCTGACGTGGTTGCAGACCAGCAGGGCCGGGCCTTCGTCGGGTACGTACTCTTCCACGCCATGCACTTCGGTGCGGTACATCACGCGCGTGTAGGCCCAGGCGATGAAGCGCATGAAGAACTCCGGCACCAGCACCATCAGGTACACGGCCACGCCGGCGTTGAGCACCGCCAGCAGCAGGAACACCTGCGGGATCGAGAAGCCCAGGTAGCGCTGCAGCACGATGCCGGTGACCGCCGCCGAGACGATGAACAGCGCGTTCTGGATGTTCATGCCGGCGATCACCCGCGACAGCTCGGAGCGTTCGGTGCGGCTCTGGATCAGCGCGAACAGCGGCACGATGAAGAAGCCGGCGAACATCCCGACCAGGGTCAGGTCGGCCATGATCCGGAAGCTGCCGGCCTGCTGCCAGAACTGCAGCAGGGTGATGCCGGTTTCCGGCGCCAGGCCGGGCCGCGCGAAATACAGGTCGGCGCAGAACACGGTCATGCCGAGCGCGCCGAACGGCACCAAACCGATTTCGACGGTGCGCTGCGACAGTTTTTCGCACCACAGCGAGCCCAGCCCGGTGCCGATCGAGAACAGCGCCAGCGCCAGCAGGTTCAGCGATTCGCTGCCGCCCATGTGCAGCTTGGCGTAGTTCGGCAGCTGCGCGCTGAGCAGGGTGCCCACGAACCAGAACCAGGACACGCCGAACACCGCGCGGCGCACCACGTTGTTCTTCTTGACCAGGCGCAGCACGTGCAGCGATTCGCCGAACAGGTTAGGGTTGATTTTCAGCCCGGGGGCGATGGCCGGCGCCGCCGGAATGGCGCGGCTGACCAGGTGTCCGGTGACCGCCAGGGCGATCATGGCGATGGCCGCGGCCTGCGGGCCGTAGCCGGGGATCATCAGCAGCAGCATGCCGACGATCATGCCGACCAGGATCGAGAGCGAGGTGCCCATCTCCACCAGGCCGTTGCCGCCGGTCAGTTCCTCCGGATGCAGGACCTGCGGCAGGATGGCGTACTTGACCGGCCCGAACAGGGTCGACTGCACGCCGGTCATGAACAGGCAGAACATCAGCAGCCACGGGATGCCGTAGATGAAGCCGACCGCGGCGACGCTCATGATGACGATTTCCAGCGCGGTGGTGAAGCGGATCAGCAGCGCTTTTTCATAGCGCTCGGCGATCTGCCCGGCGGTGGCCGAAAACAGGAAGTAGGGCAGGATGAACAGCGCCGGCGCCAGGTTCGAATACAGCGTGGCCTGGGAAGTGCTCAGCCCCATCTGGTACACCATCAGCGCCAGCATGGCGTTGCGGAACACGTTGTCGTTGAAGGCGCCCAGCGACTGGGTCAGGAAAAACGGCAGGAAACGGCGTTGTTTCAGGAGTTCGTACTGGTTGTGTGCCATGACCGGTTGTTTTTAGGAGTCAGCTGGCACTATAACGTGAAACGCTCACGATTGTTCGCGCGCGATGGCCCGCCAGCCGATGTCGCCGCGGTGGAATTCGCCCAGCCAGGTGATCTGGTCGGCGAGCGTGTAGGCGCCGGTCTGCGCATCCCGCACGCTGTCGCCGAGCGCGGTGGCGCACAGCACGCGGCCGCCGGCGGTCAGCACCTGGCCGTTGTCCAGCCGGGTACCGGCATGGAACAGTTTGCTGCCGGGGGGCGCCTCGATGTCCAGGCCGTGGATGACGTCGCCGGTGCGCGGCGTGTGCGGGTAATTCTCCGCAGCCATCACCACCCCGAGCGCGGGACGCGGGTCCCAGCGCGCTTCGGTTTCGTGCAGGCGGCCGTCGATGGCGGCCTCGATCAGCCCGCTCAGGTCCGACTGCAGGCGCATCATCACCGGCTGGGTTTCCGGGTCGCCGAAGCGCACGTTGAATTCGATCACTTTCGGATTGCCGTCGGCATCGATCATCAGTCCGGCATACAGGAATCCGGTGAACGGCATGCCGTCGCTGATCATGCCGCGCACGGTCGGGTTGACCACCTCGCGCATCACCCGCGCATGCACCGCCGGGGTGACCACCGGGGCCGGCGAATAGGCGCCCATGCCGCCGGTGTTCGGGCCGCTGTCGCCGTCATGGATGCGTTTGTGGTCCTGGCTGGTCGCCATCGGCAGCGCGGTGCGGCCGTCGACCATCGCGATGAAGCTGGCTTCTTCGCCGCTCAGGAATTCCTCGATCACCACGCGTGCGCCGGCTTCGCCGAACTGGCTGTTGCCGAGCATGTCGGTGACCGCGGCCCTGGCTTCCTCGAGCGTCATCGCCACCACCACGCCTTTGCCGGCCGCCAGGCCGTCGGCCTTGATCACGATCGGCGCGCCGACGTGTTCGACGTGCTCGAGCGCGTCGGTTTCGTTTTCGAACACCGCGTAATGCGCGGTCGGGATCTTGTGCCGGGCCAGGAAGTCCTTGGCGAAAGCTTTGCTGCCTTCGAGCTGCGCGGCCGCCCGGCGCGGCCCGAAGATGCGCTGGCCGTGCGCCTGGAACAGGTCGACCACGCCCAGCACCAGCGGCACTTCCGGGCCGACCAGGGTGAACGCCACGTTCTCGGACTTCGCCAGTTCCAGCAGGCCGTCGATGTCGTCCGCGGCCACCGCCGCGTTGCGGCACTTTCTTTCCAGCGCGGTGCCGGCGTTGCCGGGCGCCACGATGATCTCGGCGACGCGCGCCGACTGCGCCAGGCGCCAGGCCAGCGCGTGTTCGCGCCCGCCGGATCCGATCACGAGGATTTTCATGCGTGTTCCTTAGTGTTTGAAGTGCCGACGGCCGGTGAAGGCCATGGCGATGCCGTGTTCGTTGGCCGCGGCGATCACTTCGCCGTCGCGCATCGAGCCGCCCGGCTGGATTACCGCCGAAATGCCCGACGCGGCGGCGGCATCGATGCCGTCGCGGAAGGGAAAGAAGGCGTCGGAGGCCATCACCGCGCCCGGCACGGCCAGGCCGGCGTCGGCGGCCTTGATGCCGGCGATCCGCGCGCTGATCACCCGGCTCATCTGCCCGGCGCCGATGCCGACGGTCTGCAGGTCCTTGGCGAACACGATGGCGTTCGACTTCACGGCCATGGCCACTTTCCAGGCGAACAGCATGTCCGCCAGCTGCCCGGCATCCGGCTGCCTGTCGCTGACGATGTCCAGGTCGGCCACGGTCAGCGCGTCGCTGTCGGCGGTCTGCACCAGCAGGCCGCCGGCCACGCGTTTGTAGTCGAGGGCATTGCGGCTGGCGTCCAGCGCGCCGCAGGCCAGTACGCGCACGTTCGGTTTCCTGGCGAACGCGGCCAGGGCCGCGGGTGAAACGGCCGGTGCGATGATCACCTCGACGAACTGGCTGCCGGCGATCAGTTCGGCGGTGTCGCCGTCCAGTTCGCGGTTGAAGGCGATGATGCCGCCGAACGCCGAGGTCGGGTCGGTGGCGAACGCGCGCTCATAGGCGGCGCGCAGGGATTCCGCCACCGCCACGCCGCACGGATTGGCGTGCTTGACGATCACGCAGGCCGGTGCGTCGAAGGCTTTCACGCATTCGAGCGCGGCATCGGCGTCGGCGATGTTGTTGAACGACAGTTCCTTGCCCTGCATGAAGCGCGCGCCGGCCACGGTGCCGGCACCGAGCGGCTTCTCGAGGTACAGGGCGCCGGCCTGATGCGGGTTTTCGCCGTAGCGCAGGACGCCGCCGAGCGCGAAGGCGGGATGCAGTGTGCTTGGCCAAAGGGCCGGCTCATCGACCGATGCGGCGCGCTTGGACAGCCACTCGGCGATCTGGCCGTCGTAGGCGCTGGTGTGTGCGTAGGTTTTCGCCGCCCAGGCGCGGCGCTGCGCCGCCGTGCTGCCGTCGGGCAGGCAGGCGATGAAGTCGGCGTAATCGGACGGATCGGTCAGCACCGACACCCGGGCGTGGTTCTTGGCGGCGGCGCGCAGCATGGCCGGCCCGCCGATGTCGATGTTCTCGATGGCGTCGTCATACGCGCAGCCGGGTTTGGCCACGGTCTGCGCGAACGGATACAGGTTGACCACCAGCAGGTCGATGGCCTCGATGCCGTGTTCGGCGCTGACCGCGTCGTCGGTGCCGGCGCGCGACAGCAGGCCGCCATGGATTTTCGGATGCAGGGTCTTGACCCGGCCGTCCATGATTTCCGGGAATCCGGTCACGCTGCTGACGTCGGTGACCGCGATGCCGGCGTCGCGCAGGGCCTTGGCGGTGCCGCCGGTGGACAGCAGCTGCACGCCGTGCCGGCTGAGCGCCGCGGCCAGCTCGAGCAATCCGGACTTGTCGGAAACGGACAGCAGGGCGCGGCGGACGGGATGACGTGGTTCAGGCATGGGAGCACTCCATTCGGGGGTTTGATTATAAACCTTTGGCGTGCCCGCCGGGATGGATCAAGTGGCCGTTATGTTGTACTGCTTGAGTTTCTTGCGCAGCGTGGCGCGGTTCAGGCCGAGGATTTCGGCGGCGCGGCTCTGGTTGCCGCGGCAGTGCAGCAGCACCTCCTGCAGCAGGGCCGGCTCGACTTCGGCCAGCAGGGTGCCGTGCAGGTCGCTGCTGGGCGCATGGCCCATGTCCTGCAGGTAACGGCGGACGCAGCGGGTGACCACGTCTTTCAGGCAGGGTTGGTTCTTGGCGTCGGGTACGGCGTTATGGATCAGATGCAACGTGTTCACGTGATGTTCGTTTTGTTTTTTTTGTCGGCCGTACAGTGTAGCGCGGTTCTTTTTTTTTTGCCTGAACGGTCAGTCGAAGCCGAACGTGAAGCCGGCCGCCTTGCCGGCCGGTTCCTGTATCGCGATTTCCACCGATACGGTCTGGCCCGCCTTGATTTCCCGGTCCTGGTCCTCGTTCACGTAGTCCTTCGGCCGGAAGCGCCGCAGGCCGATGGTCCGTCCGTTGATGTCGGTCAGCGCCAGTTCGATCTGCGGCCAGGGCTGCGGCCATTGCGCGGAATTCCTGAAGCTCAGCTGCACGACCAAGGTCTCGGCCTGCTTAGGGTCCGCTTCGATGGACTGGTTTACGACGGTGAACGCATCGGGTTGGCGCCAGGACGACAGCTGGCAGCCGGCCAACAGGCAGAGCCTTCCCAGGGCCGGACGCCAGGCCGGATTCCTGGCCAGGGTTTCGCGCTCGACGAGGATGATCTGCAGGGCGAGCGCGCCGGACAGCAGGGTAAGCGACAGCAGGAGCAGCGGATGCGGCCGGTTGCGCGGAACCGCGGCGTTACCTGCGCCGGCCATTGATCCGCACCCAGTCTTCCAGACGCGTCACCGTGAGCGCATCGAAATACCGGCTGTAGCAGGCCAGCACTTCCTCGGCCTGGTTGTGCAGGATGCCCGACAGCGCGATGGCGCCGCCCGGCTGTACGCGCGCGGCCAGCGTGTCGACCAGATGGATCAGCGCCGAGGCCAGGATATTGGCGACCACCACCGGGTACTGCCGGACCGGCTCCTGTTCGGGCAGGAACACCGCAAGCCGTTCACCCACGCCGTTGCGGTCGGCGTTGTCGCGGCTGGCGGTCAATGCCTGCGGGTCGTTGTCGACGCCGACGGCATGCGCGGCGCCGAGCTTCAGCGCCGCCAGGGCCAGGATGCCCGAACCGCAGCCGAAATCCAGCACGTCCTGGCCGTGCAGGTCCAGGGAGTCCAGCCATTGCAGGCACAGGTCGGTGGTCGGGTGCGTGCCGGAGCCGAACGCCAGGCCCGGATCCAGGCGGATGATCACGCCCTGTCCGGCCTCGGGCGGCGCCTGCATGTTCCAGGGCACGATCCAGGTGCGTGCGCCGAAGCGCATGGGCTTGAACTGGTCCAGCCAGGCGCGTTCCCAATCCTGGTCCTCGACGGTCTTGAAGCGCGCCGTGCGCCAGTCGATGCCTTCGTCATAGGCGTCGAGCGCAAGCAGCAGCAGGTCCTGGTTGATGCCGTGTTCGAACAGGGCCAGCAGGATGATGTCGGCCCACAGCGGCGTTTCGCCGACGCCGGGCTCGAGGATGGCGTGTTCGTTCTCCGCGTCGGCGGCGTCCAGCAGCGACACGCTGAGCGCGCCGAGTTCGGTCAGCGCGGCTTCGATGCGCGCCTCTTCGCTGGCCCTGCAGGCGATGGACAGTTCAAGGAACGGCATGGCTCAGGCGAGGCCCAGGCCTTTGTCCTTGCGTTCGGACAGGCGTTTTTCCAGGTAATGGATGTTGGTGCCGCCCTGCTGGAATCCGATGTCGGCCAGGATGCGCTGCTGCAGCGGCACGTTGGTCTTGATGCCGTCGACGATCATCTCCGACAGCGCGCACTTCATCCGGCTGATGGCCTGCGCCCGGGTGTTGCCGTGCACGATCAACTTGCCGATCATCGAATCGTAGTTCGGCGGCACCCTGTAGCCTTCGTAGATGTGCGAGTCGACCCGCACGCCGGGGCCGCCGGGCGAATGGAAGTGCTTGATCAGGCCGGGGCTGGGCAGGAAGGTGTCGGGATCCTCGGCGTTGATGCGGCATTCGATGGCATGGCCGCGGATGACGATGTCCTCCTGGCGGTAGCCGAGCTTCTGGCCGGAGGCGATCAGCAGCTGTTCGCGCACCAGGTCGACGCCGGTGATCATCTCGGTGACCGGGTGTTCGACCTGGATGCGGGTGTTCATCTCGATGAAGTAGAAGCGGCCGTCCTCGTACAGGAATTCGAAGGTGCCGGCGCCGCGGTAGCCGATGCGGATGCAGGCGTCGGTGCAGGTCTTGCCGATTTCGGCGCGCTGCTCGGGGCTGATGCCGGGCGCGGGCGCCTCCTCGACCACTTTCTGGTGGCGGCGCTGCATCGAGCAGTCGCGCTCGCCGAGGTGGATGGCGTTGCCTTGGCCGTCGGACAGCACCTGGATCTCGATGTGGCGCGGGTTCTCGAGGAATTTCTCCATGTAGACCATGTCGTTGTTGAACGCGGCCTTGGCTTCCTGCTGGGTGGTCGCGATGGCGTCGACCAGGCTGTCCGCTTCGCGCACCACGCGCATGCCGCGGCCGCCGCCGCCGCCGGCGGCCTTGATGATGACCGGATAGCCGATGCCTTCGGCCAGTTTCAGGTTGAGCGCGGCGTCGTCGCCCAAGGGGCCGCCGGAACCCGGCACGCACGGCACGCCGGCGTCCTTCATGGCGCGGATGGCTTCGACCTTGTCGCCCATCATGGTGATCACGTCGGCGGTCGGGCCGATGAACACGAATCCGGAGGCTTCCGCGCGTTCGCAGAAGGTGGCGTTTTCCGAGAGGAAGCCGTAGCCCGGATGGATGGCATCGGCGTCGGTCACTTCGGCTGCGGCGATGATGGCCGGGATGTTCAGGTAGCTGTGGATCGAGGGCGCCGGGCCGATGCAGACCGACTCGTCGGCCATCGCCACGTGCTTCAGGTTGCGGTCGACGGTGGAATGCACGGCGACGGTCTTGATGCCGAGCGCGCGGCAGGCGCGCAGGATGCGTAGGGCGATTTCGCCGCGGTTGGCGATGACGACTTTTTTCAACATGGGATTTTGCCTGTTCAGGAAATGATGATCATCACTTCGTCGAATTCAACCGCTTGGCCGGACTCGACCAAGATGGCCCGCACGGTGCCGGAAACATCCGACTCGATCGGGTTGAACATCTTCATCGCTTCGATGATGCCGATGGTGTCGCCGGCCTTGATGGTCTGGCCGACTTTGACGTACGGCGCCGCGTCGGGATTCGGTGACGCATAGAAGGTGCCGACCATCGGCGAACGCACGGCGTGTCCGTCCGGCGCGTCCTTGCCGGCCTTGCCGACCGATTCGGTGGCATGCGCGGCCGGCGCCGGCGCGGCCGGGCGGGGCACTTCGACCGGCGCGGCGTGATGCACGACGGCCGGGGTGGCGACCACATGGTTATGGCGCGCCAGACGCACGGTCTCCTCGCCTTCCTTGATTTCCAGTTCGGTCAGGCTGGATTTCTCCAGCAGTTCGATAAGGGCTTTTATTTTTCTCAGGTCCATATGTGCCTCGGTCTAGGGTTGGGGCGCGTCCGGCTTGGCTGCGAACCACTGCAGCATCTGCGCAAGCGCGAAATGGTAGGAATTGGCGCCAAAACCGCAGATTACCGCTTTGGCCAGGTCGGAAAGATAGGACTGGCGGCGGAACGGTTCACGGCTGTGCGGGTTGGACAGGTGTGCTTCGATGAAGGGGATGTTCACCGCGGCGAATGCATCGCGCAGCGCCACCGAGGTGTGCGTGAAGGCCGCCGGGTTGATCAGGATGGCGTCCACGCCGTCGGTTTTGGCGCGCTGCACGGCATCGACCAGTTCATGCTCGGCGTTGCTTTGCAGGAAATCGATGTGGTGCCCGGCGCTTTCGGCCTGGTTTTTCAGGCGCGCATTGATGTCGGCCAAGGTCTGCGACCCATAGATGGACGGCTCGCGTTGTCCGAGCAGATTCAGGTTGGGGCCATGTAAAACCAGGATTCGAGCCACAAAGCACTCCAGATTCGAATGGGCAGTTTCGCCGATTTAGAGTGATTTGTCTAGAAATTCAGGCGATTTCCCTGAAAATGAACGCTGTTTGATTTTTGTTAACCGGTTAGATGCGCGAATGTTCCAGCGGGCGTTCGCGGTGCATCAAGGTCCATTCGGCATGCTCGGCCAAAGCCGCTTCGCCGAGCGTGCGCAGGATATGCCGTTGTTCGCCGACCGCCTTGCAGATGGTCAGCCGGCGCTGCGCGGCCGAGAAGATGCGCTGCATGAAACGGTACTGCTTGATGAGCTCTTTGTCGGCCTTCTTGTAGGCATAGGCTTCATGCACCGCGGCGGCGACCGACAGCACGCCCATCGCGGCGACCATGAAGCTCTGCAGGTTGCCTTCGATCTGGCGCGCGAACACCACCAGCAGCAGGCTGATGCCGATGCCCAGCCACAGGCAGGCGGTGCCGAGGAATTCCGAGCGCCGGTGCTGGCGCGTGCGTTTGGCGGCGGTGGCGCTGTAATAGTTCAGCTGGCCGGCGGTTTCCTGGTCGCCGATCCATTCATTGATGACCGCAGTCACTTCCTCGCGCCCGCTGTGGACCGGCCTGAGGATGCCCTCGAGGCTGGCGGCGCGCATGATGTTGCGGATCCAGCCCAGTTCGACATCCTGCTTCTGCAGGAAGTTGTCGTGCGCGAACGAGGGCGTGTTGTTGTCGACGATGCCGGCCCGCCGCCAGTAGGACTGCACGCGCAGGCCTTCCGCCAAGGCCCGGTAGTCGATGTATTTGCGGTGCCATTCACGGCGTTTGGCCACCCCGGCCACGCCCAGTCCGGCCACGAAGAACGCCAGGAACAGGTACAGCATGAA
>DATMWF010000079.1:0-11361 GCA_035562675.1 Arenimonas sp.
GCCCAGGCCCCATTTCAGGGCGGTCAGGTGGAACGGCGTTCCGGCCTGCGACAGGGCCTTGATGACCTCGGAGGACGCCGCATCGGACTTCAGGGCTTTGGCCCGCACAATACCGTCGACGGCCGCCCGCACGATCAGCACCAGGGCCGAAAATATAATCAATACAATGAAAACTTCACCTGCCATTTCATTCTCCTCAGTTGATAGACACCCGGAATGGACGCTTACCGATATAGAGACGGCGGCCGGGAAAAAGGTTGCAGCCGTTACGGATCCGACGCCTTGGCCTGCAGGGCCAGCGCTTCGGCCAACAGTTCTTCCAGGACGGGCAACCGGATATCACCCAGACGCTTGATATACAGGCAAGACGTGCCGGCCTTGAACCGGCCGAGCTTGCCGAGCAAGGCGTCTAGCGCCCCGAAGCCGGGCATGACGTAAAGTGCGAACTCCCGCTTTCTCGGCGAAAAGCCGATCAGGAAAGACGCGCTGTCATCCGCCGTGCGGTACCGGCCGAAGCCGACGATGCCGCCTTGCCAGAGCACCGGTGTTTCGCCGGTCAGTCTGTGCATCATGCCGGCAAGCATCCGGCTGTCTTCGCGCTTTATTTCATCGGCGATGGCGGCGAGGAACTCCTCTACATCGGCGTCGGTGGCTTGGTTCGTGTTTTCGGTCATTCTGGAAATCCTTGGTTTTGTCGGTCACTCTGGAATATGGATGCGCGATTTGAAATGCTTCAGGTTCACCACGATGGTGAAGGTCATGAGCGTCAGCAACGACCATGAGCTCCATTTGCCGATATGCACCGCCGACCAGGCGCCCAGCTGGTCCGGATATGCCCAGATGCCGTAAAAGGTGCTGATGTTTTCCGCCAGCCAGATGAAAAAGCCGGTCAACACGAAACCCACCAGCAACGGCATCCGCCGGTCGCGGCCATACGGCCTGAAGACGACGGCGGTGCGTGCGTAAAGACCCAGTGCGCAGGCGGCCAGATACCATCGGTAATCGCCGATGAAGTGGTGGGTGAAGAAATTCGCGTAAATCAGCAGGGCGATCAGCGTGGCCATCCAGTAGGGCGGGTGGTGGACGATGCGCATGTCGAGCAGACGCCAGGCCTGGATGACGTAACTGCCCACCGCGGCATACATGAAGCCTGAGAACAGCGGAACGCCCAATACCTTGCTGTAGGCGAAATCAGGGTAACTCCACGACTGGATGCTGCCGGATACCTTGAATGCCTCCAGGGCGAAACCAAGCACATGGAACAGGCAGATCGCCTTGAATTCATCCCAGGTCTCCAGCTTGGCCCATAGCATCCAGGCCTGGACGGCGATCGCGAACAGCAACAGCAGGTCATAGCGCGGCATCCCGAACAACCCCGTGCGCGGGGTCAGGAACACGGCGGCGAAGAACAGGCCCGCGAACAGGCAGGCGCGGGCTTCCTTGACGGTGAAGTAGGCCAGCTCGACCGCGAATCGGCGCCAGCCTGACAATGTCCCCTGTGCGGGTTCCGACAGGAGATGCGTATCCAGGGCGTTCAGCATGGTTTCAGACCTGGCGCAGCAGGTGCGGCATCAGCCGCGAGACCAGGAATGCGGCCAGCGGGATGCCGATGATGCCGGCGCCGGCCAGCCAGACCGGATGCGGGATGAACATCAGGTTGGCGATGGTGGCGGCCAGCACCAGTCCGCCGACCACACCTGCGCACAGGCCATAACGGCCCTTGTTGACCAGGCAGGCGACGAATACGCCGTCGATGGTGCCGAACAGCCAGGCCGCCAGCACGGCCAGCTTGGCGCCGACCGGCAGCGCCGTCACGTACTGGCGCAGAACGTCGGGGTTGGCATAGTCCAGGCCAGGCGGCGCGGGATAGACGGTGTGGGCGGCGGTTTCGATCAGGGCGATGGTGATGAAGGCCGCGATGATGCCGGCAATCAGCGCAATACCCAGCCGGAGGTTCGGATTCATCGCGGTATTTTCCTGTCAGCCCAAGGCGGGTGCTTCCAATGATGCAGATAATGCCGCGATACTGCAACCTTATGATCGGTGCTGGTATCTAATAGGCTGATGGAAGGAAACAACCCCGCCTGGCAGGAGGACCTCGCCCTGGCCCAGCGCGCGCTGGCCGGGAACGCGGCGGCGTTCGCGCAGATCGTCAAAACCCACCAGCGTCTGGTCTGGCACATGGCGTGGCGCATGCTGCAGCACCGGCAGGAAGCGGAGGACTGCTGCCAGGAGGTGTTCCTGCGCGTGCATCAAAGCCTGCGGCAGTACCGCGGCGAAAGCGCGCTAGGCACCTGGATCGGTCGCGTGGCGTTCTCGGTGGCCCTGCGCATGGCGCAGAAACGCAAACTGCGTCTGGACCTGCCAACCGATGCCGAACCGGAGCTGGTCTTCGGGCATATCGGCTCCGGCGAAGACGTGCAGCAGGCGCACGCCGAGTCCGAACAATTGCAGGCCCTGCATGCCGCCATCGAGCAATTGCCCGGCCTGCCGCGCACGGTCTTAAGCCTGCATTACCGTGACGGTCTGCAGATATCTGAAATCGCCGCCATGTTGGATTGCCCGGAAGGCACCATCAAATCGCATTTGAACCGCGGCCGTAACCGGCTGAAAGCCGCCTTGGCCCATATGGAGAGCCACTATGCCCGACTTTGATCCCTTTGACCGCCTGCTGCGGAAGGCGTTGCAGACCCATGATATTCCGCCGGTTCCGCCCAGCCTGCTGAAAGCCTGGCAGCCGGCCGGCCCGGAATCCACCGCGAAATGGCTGTGGCTTATGCCGGGTCTGGTGTTCACCGCCGGCATCGTGGTCGGCGTATGGCTGGCACCGATGGGCTTGGGCAATGCATTCACTGCGCTCAAAGGCACCGTGGCCGATGTGTGGTACGGCCTGCCGGAAAGCACGGTCACTTGGGCCTTCGCCGTGGTCCTGGCGGTGTCGGTAATCGCTTTTGACGGTCTGCGGAGCATCCTGACACGCCTGAAATGAGCGGAATGCGCCGGATTTATGGCAAAATAGCGGACTTGGGGAATGTTCCGCGCCGCGGCCCGCCCGCTTCCAGAGATCGCTATGCTATTTAAAAACGTTGCCATTGCCGGCCTGGCGCACATCGATGCGCCGATCATATTGACGTCCGACCAGATCAATCTCGAACTGAAGCCGACCATGGAGCGTCTCGGCATCAAGACCGATGTGCTGCAGGACATCGCCGGCATCAAAGCCCGCCGAATGTGGGACGGCAACCTGCAGGCTTCCGATGTGGCCACCATGGCCGCCGAAAAAGCGCTGCTCGACGCCGGTGTGGACCGCAATAAAATCGGCCTGTTGGTCAATACCTCAGTCAGCCGCGACTTCCTGGAACCATCGACAGCCAGCATCGTGTCCGGCAACCTGGGCCTGGCCGACCACTGCCTGAACTTCGATATCGCCAACGCCTGCCTGGCGTTCCTGAGCGGCATGGATGTCGCCGGACGCATGCTCGAGCGCGGCGAAATCGACTACGCCCTGGTGGTTGACGGCGAAACCGCCAACATGGTCTACGAAAAAACCCTGGCACGCATGAAAAGCGCGGACCTGACCGAAGAGCAGTTCCGCAGCGAACTGGCGTCGCTGACGCTCGGCTGCGGCGCCGCCGCGATGGTGCTGTCGCGCGTCGAACTGGTCCCGGACGCACCGCGTTACCGCGGCGGCGTCACGCGTTCGGCCACCGAATGGAACACCCTGTGCCGCGGCAACCTCGACCGCATGGTCACTGATACCCGCATGCTGCTGATCGAGGGCATGAAGCTGGCTGCGAAGACCTTCGCCGCCGCGCGTCTGGCCATGGGCTGGGCGGTCGAGGAACTTGACGAGTTCGTGGTGCATCAGGTCAGCCGCGTGCATACCGACACGATGATCAAGGCGTTCGGCATCGATCCGAAGAAAGTGCTGACTATATTTGCCGAACACGGCAACATCGGCCCGGCATCGGTGCCTATCGTGCTCAGCAAACTCAAGGAAATGGGCCGGCTGAAAAAAGGCCAGCGCATCGCACTGCTCGGCATCGGTTCCGGGCTGAACTGTTCCATGGCCGAAGTGGTCTGGTAATCCGTGTCTGAACAGGCGCGGTATCCCGATTACCCGTTCGCGCCGAAAAAATTCGACCGCGGCAACGGCATCCGGCTGAATTACGTCGATGAAGGCCCGCGCGGCGCCGAGCCGGTGGTGATGGTGCACGGCAATCCGTCGTGGAGCTATTACTGGCGCCATCTGGTGCTGGGCCTGCGCGATTCCTACCGCTGCATCGTGCCCGACCACGTCGGCATGGGCCTGTCCGACAAGCCGGACGACAGCCAGTACGACTACACCCTGCAGTCGCGCGTCGACGATCTGGACAAACTGATCGACTCGCTGGGCCTGACCGGGAAAATCACCCTGGCGATGCATGACTGGGGCGGCATGATCGGTTTCGCCTGGGCGCTCAGGAATCCGCAGCGCATCGCGCGTCTGGTGATCCTCAACACCGCGTCCTTTCCGCTGCCGAAGACCAAGAAGTTGCCCTGGCAGATCGCCCTTGGCCGTATACCGCTGCTGGGCGCCGTCTTGATCCGCGGCTTCAATTTCTTCGCGCGCGGCGCCGCCGACCTCGGGGTGATGACGCCGATCGACCGCGCCAGCCGGAAAGCGCTGCTGTCGCCCTACGACAGCTGGACCAGCCGCCGCGCGGTGCATCGCTTCGTGCAGGACATCCCGCTCAAGCCCGGCGACAAGGCCTGGAATCTGGTCGCCGCCGCAGAAAAGCAGTTGCCGAACTATCGGCCGCTGCCGGCGTTCATCGGCTGGGGCCTGCAGGATTTCGTCTTCGACCAGGACTTTCTGGCGCATTTCATCAAGGACCTGCCGAACGCCACGCAGAAAATCTACGGCGACGCCGGCCATTATGTGCTGGAAGAAAAACATGCCGAGCTGGTGCCCGCCATCCGCCAGTTCCTGGACCGCCATCCCATCGCGTGAGGACTTCCTGCGATGCCTGAACTGATCAACATCGCGGACATCCTGGCGCTGCGCGCCGAACAGCAGGGCAGCCAGACCGCGATACGTTGCCCGGGCCGCAAAGGCGGCAACGGCTTCCGGCGTTACGACGACACCATCAGCTACAGCGCCCTGCACGAACGCAGCACGGCCATCGCCAAGGGCCTGCAGGCGTACGGCATCGGCCAGGGCGTGCGCGCCGCGGTGATGCTGAAGCCGTCAATCGATTTCTTCCTGGTGATGTTCGCGCTGCTGAAAATCGGCGCGGTGCCGGTGCTGATCGACCCCGGCATCGCACGCTCCGCGCTGAAACAATGCCTGGCGGAGGCGCAGCCCAAGGCGTTTATCGGCATCCCCTTGGCGCAGGCCGCCAAGCTCGTGCTGGGCTGGGCGCCCAGTGTGCGTTTGAAAGTGACCGCCGGTCCATGGGCGCTGTTCGGCGGAAAAACATTGAAAGCCATCGAGCGCCTGGGCCGTGAAAGCCGGCGCGGGCTTCCGGAGATCCAGCGCGATGATGCGGCCGCCATCCTGTTCACCTCCGGATCGACCGGCGTGCCGAAAGGCGTGCTGTACCGGCACCGGCATTTCGTTGCGCAGGTGCAGCTGCTCAAGCAGGCGTTTTCGGTTGAGCCCGGTGGCGTCAGCCTGCCGACTTTTCCGCCGTTCGCCCTGTTCGATCCGGCGCTCGGCCTGACCAGCGTGATTCCCGACATGGACCCGCGCCGGCCCGGCAAGGCCGACCCGAAAAAACTGCTGCATGCCATCAATGCTTTCCAGGTCACCCAGCTGTTCGGCTCGCCGGCGCTGATGAAGGTGCTTGCCGATCACGGCCAGCCGATGCCGAGCCTGCGCTGCGCGATTTCCGCCGGCGCGCCGGTGCCTTCCGGCACGGTCGAGAAGATCCGCGCCCTGTGCAGCCCAGAAGCCGCTTTCTGGACGCCCTACGGCGCCACCGAATGCCTGCCGGTCGCGGTCATCGAAGGCGCGCAGCTGCAGCTGACCCGGGTCGGCACCGATCAGGGCTTCGGCACCTGCATCGGCTGGCCGCTGCCGGAAAACACCGTGCGCCTGATCCGGATCAGCGATGACGCGATTGCGCACTGGGATGAGCAATGGCTGATACCGGACGGCGAAATCGGCGAACTGACGGTGGCCGGACCGAGCGTCACCGACAGTTACATCGGGCGTGACGAAGCCAACCGGCTGGCAAAAATCCCCGAAACTTTGGATGACGGCGGTGAGCGCATCGTGCACCGCATGGGCGACCTGGCCTGGAAGGATTCGCAGGGACGCTTATGGTTCTGCGGCCGCAAATCGCAGCGTCTGCAGACCCTGCAAGGCCTGTTGGGCACCGAAAACGTCGAACCGATCTTCAACCTGCACCCTGCGGTCAGCCGCTCCGCGCTGGTAGGCCTCGGCGACCGCCCGTTGCAGAAGCCGGTGGTATGCATCGAGCGCAATCCCGGCAACGACATGAATGAGCAGCAGCTGTTCGCCGACCTGCTGGCGATGGCGCGCACCCACCGACACACCCAGCATATCGATACCTTCCTGATCCACCCCGGGTTTCCGGTCGATATCCGCCACAACGCCAAAATCGGCCGTGAGCAGCTTGCCGTCTGGGCCGCCGAGCGACTGGGCAGCGGCGCGTGAAGGTACTGGTCACCGGCGGCAGCGGCTTTCTGGGCCTGGCCCTGTGCCGCGCCCTGCAGGCGCAAGGCCATCAGGTCACCAGTTATCAACGGCATATTTCCGCGCCGTTGGAGCGGCTTGGCGTCCGTCAGGTGCTCGGCACGCTGAATGACGCAAGCAAGCTGCTTGAAGCCATGCAGGATCAGGATGCGGTGCTGCACAACGCCGCCAAGGCCAGTGGTTGGGGCGCCTGGGATGACTTTTACCAGACCAACGTGGTCGGCACGCAGTGCATCATCACGGGATGCCTGCAGCTGGGCATTAAAACACTGGTGTACACCTCAACACCGAGCGTGGTGCATGACGGCCATCGGCCGGTGACCGGCGGCAATGAAGCCAACACCCCGTATGCCAGCAGGTTCACGGCGCATTATCCACATACCAAAATGCTGGCCGAACGCGCGGTGTTGGCGGCGAACTCGGAAGCGCTGGCTACCGTTGCCTTGCGCCCGCGGTTGATCTGGGGCCCCGGTGACACCCAGTTGCTGCCGCGTCTGGCCGCGCGCGCCCGCAAAGGCCGGCTGCGCTTCATCGGTGACGGCAGCAACAAGATGGACTGCACGTACATCGACAACGTGGTGCGGGCGCACCTGCTCGCCCTGCAAAGGGCCGTGCCCGGTGCGGCCTGCGCCGGCAAGGCCTATTTCATTTCCAACGGCGAACCGAAGCCGATCCGCGACATCGTCAACGGCCTGTTGGCTGCCGCCGACGCGCCCTTGGTCAGCAAGTCGCTGCCGTTCGGGCTGGCGTATGCGCTGGGCACGCTGTGCGAAGGTATCTGGCGCCTCGCCCGCTTGGACAGCGAGCCGCCGATGACCCGTTTTCTGGCCGAACAATTATCGACCGCGCATTGGTATGATTGTTCTGCCGCCCAGCGAGATCTGGACTATGTGCCGGACGTGTCTTTCGTTGAAGGGCTGCTGCGCTTGCGCGCCTCATTGAACACCAAGGGTGATGTATGAATGCTCCCGCTTTTTCACTGGATCCGTTCAAACCGGTCGCCGGCCGTGTGCTGCAGGAGGCCCTGAACCGTCTGCTGCGCCTGGACGAGGATAGCGTACGGAAACTGTCTGAGCTGCAGGACCGGCGCATAGAGCTGCATCTGCAGTCGCCGGATATCGCCTTGGCGGTGGAGGTGCGTGGCCAGGTGTTGCAGGTCGGGCCGGTCAACCCCGGCCAGGAGCCGGACATCAGCTTCAAAAGCACGCTGTCGGGCATCATGAAAAGCCTGCCGATGTTCGCGCAGGGCAAGCCGGCGGTCGGTGCCATGCGCATCAGCGGCGATGTCGAGCTGGCCAGGTTGCTTCAGAATCTGGTCAAGGAATTCAATCCGGACTGGCAGGAGCCGTTCGTGAAGGCGCTTGGTCCGGTGTTCGGGCCGCAGGCGGCCAAATTCATCCGCGAAGGCCTGCGCCAGGCCAGGACCGGCGCCGGCAATTTCATGCAGTCGGGCGCCGAATACGTGACCGAAGAGGCGCGGGTGGTGGTATCCAAATCCGAGCTTGACGATTTCAACACACAGGTCGACAAGATCCGCCAACGCGGCGACCGCCTGCAGGCGCGGGTCGATGCGCTGCTGAAAGGCAAACCCTGATGAAACCGGTGCTGCGCGCGTTCAAGATCGTCCGTGTCCTGTCCAGCTACGGCTTGGATGAGTGGCTGTACGATGTGCGGCTGCAGCCGCCGATGCGGGTCCTGAAGTGGCTGTCGCCGACGGCCGAGGCCAACCGCGGCCTGCCGCGCGGTGTGCGCCTGCGCCTGGCGCTGCAGCAGCTCGGACCCTTGTTCGTCAAGCTCGGGCAAGTGCTGTCGACCCGCCGCGACCTGCTGCCGGCGGATATCGCCGATGAGCTGGCCGGACTGCGCGACCAGGTCAAACCGTTCGACAGCGCGCAGGCCCGGGCCATCATCGAGCGCGCTTTCAACAAACCGGTGGCCGAACTGTACGCCCGTTTCGACGACCAGGCGCTGGCCTCGGCATCGATCGCGCAGGTGCATGCCGCGCAGCTGCACAGCGGCCGCGAGGTGGTGGTCAAGGTGCTGCGTCCCGACATCGAGGCGCATATCCGCGAGGACATCGCGCTGATGCGGGTGTTGGCCAACTGGGTCACGCGCCTGCATCCACATGCCGAAAAAATCCGCGCCCACGATGTGGTTGCCGAGCTGGAATCGACCTTGCTGGCCGAATGCGACCTTCAGCGCGAGGCCGCCAATGCCAGCCTGATGCGCCGCCTGTGGCAGGACAGCCATGAGCTGGCTGTGCCGGAAGTGGTCTGGGAACTGACCCAGACGACGGTGCTGACCCTGGAGCGCGTGTATGGCATCAATGCCGACGACACCGCCGAACTCGACCGGCTGGGCATCGACCGCAAAGCGCTGGCCGCCAGGGCGGTGCGTATCCTGTACCAACAGGTGTTCCGCGACAATTATTTCCATGCCGACGCGCACGCCGGCAACATCTGGGTGAACCACCTGCAGCCGGAAAACCCGAACTTCATCGCGCTCGATTTCGGCATCGTCGGCCAGCTCAGCGAACAGGACCAGTATTACCTCGCCGAGAATTTCATGGCGATCTTCCACAAGGACTACCGGAAAATCGCCAAGCTGCACGTGCAGGCCGGCTGGATGCCGTCGCACTTGCGCTTGGATGAGCTGGAAGCCGCCGTGCGTTCGGTGTGCGAGCCGTACTTCACCCGCCCGCTGGCGGAGTTCTCCATTGCCGAAGTGGTGGCCAAGCTATTCCGCACCGCGCAGAAATACGAACTGACCCTGCAACCGCAGCTGATCCTGTTGCAGAAGACCCTGCTCAATACCGAAGGCCTGGCGCGCACCCTGGATCCCTCCATCGACCTGTGGGCAGTGGCGCGGCCGGTGTTGGAAGACATCCTGCGCGAACGCTACAGCCCGAAAGCGTTCATGGCCAAGCTGCAGAAGCAGTGGCCTGAAATGGTCCATCAGGCGGCCGACCTGCCGGAACTGCTGAAGAAAGTGCTGGCCCAACAGGCCGGCGGCCAGGCCGCCGTGCAGATGCATTCGAAGGAGCTGGCGCAGTTGGCCGCCATCAGCCGTCACAACCAGCGGCAGATGTTCTTCATGGCGCTCGGCTTCACGGCCGGCATCAGCGCCGGCGTTTTTTATCTGCTGTCCGGCCATGGTTACTGGGCGTATGCATTGACGGCGGCTTCCATTACCGCCTTCATGCTGGCTTGGCCGCGCAAGTTGTGACGGAAGCGGTGGAAGACATCGCGGTCCTGTACCGCGACGAACGCTGCGCGGTGGTCAACAAGCCGTGCGGCCTGATGGCGCATGCCAGCAGCCTTTCGCGCGGCGAGGACGATTTCCTGCTGCATCGCCTGCGTGACCAGCTGCAGGCCAAAGTCCACCTTATCCACCGCCTGGACCGCGCTACCAGCGGTTGCGTGCTGTTGGCGTTCGATACCGAGATGGCATCCCTGCTCGGCAAAATTTTCATGGGCCGTGACGTGCGCAAGGACTATCTGGCGGTCTGCCGCGGCTGGCCTGAGGAGCGCTTCACCGTCGACCATGCCTTGGACGGCGGCCCGGGCAAGCCGGAAAAGAAGCCGGCGGTCACCGAATTCAGCCGCCTGGCCACCGCGGAACTCGCCATGCCGAGCGCCGCGCACGAAAGTTCACGCTACGCGCTGATGCAGTGCTCGCCGGTAACCGGCCGTTTCCGGCAGATCCGCCGGCATCTGAAGCATGTATCGCATCATCTGATCGGCGACACCAGCCACGGTGACGGCCGGCATAACCGCAACTTCCGCATGCTCGGCGTGCACCGCATGCTGCTGCACGCCTGGCGTTTGCAATTCGTTCACCCGCTGTCGGGTGTAATGGTGTCCGTGGATGCGCCGTTGGACGGCGAATTCTGCAAGGCGTTGGCCGTGCTCGGCATCGCCGCGCCCGGCTGACTTCCGGCACATCCACCGCCCGCCTGCAGGCGCTATGCTGTGCCGACTAACCCCTCTTCTGGAAACGATGATGAAATCCCTCCGCGTGCTGTCGCTGTTCGCTTTGATGTTTGCCGTATCGCCGCTGCCTGCGGCCGATGTCGGCCCCAAGGACGATGCCTTCATCGTGCAGTCGCGCAGCTTCCTCAGCAGCCATCCGGACCTGAATGCGCGGGTGCTGGGAATGAAAAGCTACAGAAAGGGCGACTTCACCGAAGCCATGCGCCAGTTCCGCAAGGGCGCCTACTATGCCGACAAGCCCTCGCAGGCGATGGTGGCCGAAATGCTGTGGAAGGGCGAAGGTGTGCAGACCGACCGCGCCGAAGCCTATGTCTGGATCGATATGGCCGCCGAACGCCTGTACAGGGACCTGGTGGGCAAGCGCGAACAGTATTGGTCCGAGCTGACCGAGCTCGAGCGCCGGCAAGCCCTCGACAAGGGCCCGTCGCTGTATGCACGATATGGCGACAGCGTTGCTAAAAAGCGCATCGAGGCGATTCTCGAGCGCGACCGCCGCAACATCACCGGCAGCCGTGTCGGCTACGTCGGCACGCTCAAGATTGAAATTCCCGGTCCGGGCGGCATGCCCATCCAAGTCAACGGTGACCAGTTCTATCAGGAAAAATTCTGGCAACCCGAGCAGTACTGGAAGTGGCAGAATGGTACCTGGAAGGCATTGCCTACCGG
>DATMWF010000080.1:0-11508 GCA_035562675.1 Arenimonas sp.
GGTGTGGATTTCCGACCCCTTTTCGCCGCGGGTGATGATGTAACCCTGCACGCGTCCGGCGATGTCCTGGGTGCTCCAGCCGGTCTTGTCCGACATCAGGTTGGATTCGTAGTCGTTGACGGTCACGTAGGTGGCCTGTTCGATCATCTGCTTGAGTTCGTCGCCGTTGTACAGCGGCATGGCCTGGCCCGGGTCGAAAATGAACGGAATGCCGGCCTCGCTGAATTCCGCGCAGTTCTGCAGCATGGCTTCGTAGCTGTCCGGCCCGACGATGCCGAAACCGACATCGGACACGTCTTTGACGTGGTTCTCATACGAGCGCATCATGGCGCCGGGATGGAAGGCGGTGATCTGGTTGTCGTCCAGGTCGGTGGTGATGAACGCCTGCGCGGTGTACAGGTCGGGCACCACCTTGACGTGGGTCAGCGGGATGCCGCACTGTTCGAAATGCTCGCGGTAGGTCTCGAAATCCTGGCCGACGGTCGCCATCGGCAGCGGTTTTCCGCCCAGCAGGTTCAGGTTGTAGGCGATGTTTCCGGCGCAGCCGCCGAATTCGCGGCGCATGCGCGGCACGAAAAACGATACGTTCAGGATATGCACTTTATCCGGCAGGATATGGTTCTTGAATTGGTCCTGGAACACCATGATGGTGTCGAAGGCCAATGAGCCGCAAATCAACGCACGTGACATCGTAAATCCCTGAAATCCATGAGGTCAGGTAGTTTACCCGATAGTCGGGCATCTGTCTGAATTTAAAGGAACCTGAATCAGGTTTCGCTTGTCCAAAATGGCGTAAAACGGTATCCTGTACAACTGATCAAAAATCCCCCTATCAAGGCTTTTCCTGATGTTTAAAAAGCTTCGCGGCCTCTTTTCCAACGACCTGTCCATCGATCTCGGGACAGCCAACACACTGATCTACGTACGCGGCCAGGGCATCGTCCTGAACGAGCCGTCGGTGGTCGCCATCCGTACCGGCCGCAACGGCCATCACTCGCACACCGTCGCGGCCGTCGGCGCCGACGCCAAGCAGATGCTTGGCCGCACCCCGGGCAACCTGACGGTCGTCCGTCCGATGAAGGACGGCGTCATCGCCGACTTCACCTACACCGAGGAAATGCTCAAGCATTTCATCCGCAAGGTGCATACTTCCCGCTTCCTGCGCCCGAGCCCGCGCGTGCTGATCTGCGTGCCCTGCGGCTCGACCCAGGTCGAACGCCGCGCCATCAAGGAATCCGCGCTGGAAGCCGGCGCGCGCGACGTATTCATCATCGAGGAGCCGATGGCGGCCGCCATCGGCGCCGGCATCCCGATCGCCGAGGCGCGCGGCTCGATGGTCATCGACATCGGCGGCGGCACCACCGAAGTCGCGGTGATCTCGTTGAACGGCATCGTCTACGCGCAGTCGGTGAAGATCGGCGGCGACCGTTTCGACGAAGCCATCATCAACCACGTGCGCCGCACCCGCGGCACCCTGATCGGCGACTCCACCGCCGAGCGCATCAAGATGGAAATCGGCTGCGCGTTCCCGCAGCAGGACATCAAGGAAATCCGCGTTTCCGGCCGGAACTTGGCCGAGGGCGTGCCGCGCGAGATCGTCATCAACTCCAACGACGTGCTGGAAGCCCTGCGCGAGCCGCTGTCGGGCATCGTCAGCGCGATCAAGCTGGCCTTGGAGCAGACGCCTCCGGAACTGTGTTCCGACATGACCGAGCGCGGCATCGTGCTGACCGGCGGCGGTGCGCTGCTGAAGGACTTTGACAAGCTGATTTCCGACAAGACCGGCCTGCATGTGCATGTGGCTGACGATCCTTTGACCTGCGTCGCACGGGGCGGCGGCAAGGCGCTCGACCTGATTGATATGCATGGCGGCGGTGAATTCTCGACCCGCGAATAGACGTGGCGCTGGATAAACTTAACGCTCCGCAGATCGGCAGCAGCATAAACGCTTGGCTGCCGTTCCTGTTTTACTGCACGTTGTCGCTGACGCTCATGTTGGTGGACAGCCGCTTCCGGATCAGCTCGGCCATCCGCAGCCAGACCAGCGTGCTGGCGTCGCCCGCCTGGTGGCTGGCCTCCAGGCCCTATGCGCTCTGGCAGAACGGCGCCTCGGCGATGACCAGCAACCGGGAACTGCGCCGCCAGGTAGACGCGTTGCAGGCCAAGCAGCTGAAGACCGACCTGGTCCTGCAGCGGGTGGCCGCGCTGCAGTCGGAGAACGACGCCATGCGGGGCCTGCTGCGTGCGCAGCAGCGGCTGTCGCTGGAGGCCCGGATGGTCGAACTCATCAACATCAATCCCGAACCTTCGCAGAAACGTTTCGTGATCGACAAAGGCTCCAGCCAGAAGGTGCGCGTCGGCCAGGTGCTGATCGATGCGCATGGCCTGGTCGGGCAGGTGTCCGAAGTGTATCCCGGCAAATCCCTGGTGATCGGCATCACCGACGCCGACCATGCGCTGCCGGTCATGGTGGCACGCTCGGGTTTCCGCTCGATCCTGTTCGGGCAGGGCAACGACCGACGGCTGTCGCTGGCCAATCTGACGCCGAGCGACGACATCAAGGCCGGCGACATCCTGCTGACCTCCGGTGTGGGCGGGCGTTTTCCGCCCGGCATTCCGGTCGGGGTGGTCAAGCAGTTCAAGCAGGACGAGGCGCTGACCTTCCTGAGCGCCCAGGTACAGCCGTTCGCGCGCCTGGCGTACGGGCGGCATCTGCTGCTGCTGGATTTCGTCGAAAACAGGCCCGCGGCGGCTGCGACGCCACCTGACCGCCCTGCCATGACGCCGGGCCAACCCGCCGTCACGCCCGGCCAGCCGATGGTTTCATCCGGCAAGGCTTCGGCAACGTCGGTCCAGCCCGCGCCTGCCAATGGGCTTCCGTCCGGCCCTGAAGCGGAGCCGAAACCATGATCCGGCGCGATACACCCGGTCTACGCTGGATCAGCATCGCGCTGGCGTTCTTCATCATGATCATCCCCATGGCCGAATGGCTGGCGGCACTGCGGCCTTCCGTGCTGGCGCTGGTGATGATGTTCTGGATCCTGGAAACGCCACGCAAAATGGGATTGGGCCGGGTGTTCCTGATCGGCCTGCTACTGGACCTGACCAGCTTCGCCATGCTCGGCGAGCACGCTTTCCGCCTGCTGCTGATGGCCGGGGTGGTGCATCAGCTCAGGAACCAGTTCCGTTTCTACCCGATATGGCAGCAGTCCCTGTTCGTGCTGGCCATCCTGTATGTGGACCTGATCGTGCTGAGCCTTCTCAGGCTGTTCCAGGGGCTGCCGCAGCCGGCCATCGAAGCGTGGATTTCGCCGGTGCTGGCGTTCCTGATCTGGCCCTGGCTGTACATGTTCCTGGACAACCTGCGCCTGCAGAGCCGTTCGAAGTAACATGGCGTCGTTGTTGAAAAACCCCTATTTCGAAGCCGAGCTGTTCCGGCAGCGGGCGATGCTGGCGGTCATGCTGGTCATCCTGTCCATGGCATCGCTCGCCGCCGGCTATTTCGTGCTGCAGGTGGTCAATTTCGACGACTTCCGGAAGCAGTCCGAAAGCAACCGGGTCAAGCTCAAGCCCACCATGCCGGCGCGCGGCCTGATTTACGACCGCAACGGCGTGCTGCTGGCCGATAACGTGTCCGCGTACCGGCTTGAGCTCATCCCCGAGCAGGTCGAGGACATCGATCGGGTCCTGAAGCAGCTCGGCGGCCTGGTCAACATCACGCCGGACGACCTGAAGCGCTTCAAACGCGCCAGGAGCAATTCACGTGGATTCCTGCCGGTCACCGTCAAGCTGCGATTGGACGAGCAGGAAGTCGCGCGCTTTTCCGTCAACCGCTACCGGTTCCCCGGGGTGGAGGTGGTGCCGTACCTGACCCGCCGTTACCTTTACAACGACCTGTTCGCGCATGTCATCGGCTATGTCGCGCGCCTGGACGCCGAGGACCTCAAGGCCATGGGCGACGAGCGCTATTCGGTGCTCTCGCATACCGGAAAGACCGGCATCGAACGCGCCTACGAAGAGCAGCTGCGCGGCACCATCGGTTACGAAGAAGTCGAGACCAACGCACGCGGCCGATCGCTCGGCGTGCTCCGGCGGCACATCTCGCAGGCCGGCACCGACCTCCGGCTCAGCGTCGATCTTGCGCTGCAGCAGGCTACCGTCGAAGCCTTCGGCGAAATGACCGGTTCCGCGGTCGCCGTCGATCCGGCCACCGGCGAGGTGCTGGCGATGGTCAGCCTGCCTTCGTTCGACACCAACCTGTTCATCAACGGCATCTCGACCGCGGATTACAAGGCCCTGTCCACCGATCCGTCGCAGCCGCTGTTCAACCGCAACGTGCGCGGCGGCACCCCGCCGGGATCGACCATCAAGCCGTTCGTCGCCTTGGCCGGGCTGGAATCGGGCCTGCGCAGGCCGGAGGACAGGATATATTCCAGCGGCGAGTTCTTCCTGCCCGGACAGCGCCGCGGCTACCGCGATTCGCACCGCGGCGGACACGGCATGGTCGACCTGTACAGCTCGATCGCCGAATCGGTCAATACCTATTACTACAAGCTGGCGATGGACATGGGCATCGTGAAGTTCGATGCCTACATGCGGCGTTACGGTTTCGGGCAGCCGACCGGCATCGACCTGATCGGCGAAGTGGCCGGCATCGTGCCCTCTCCGGAATGGAAGCGCACGCGCTTCAAGCAGCCATGGTTCCTGGGCGAGACGATCATCGCCGGCATCGGCCAGGGCTATTGGGTGGTCACGCCATTGCAGCTGGCACAGGGCACCGCGGGCCTGGCCAATGGCGGATTCCGGAAACCCCTGCGCCTGGTGCAGCAATCGCGCATCGGGCTGAATCAAGCTTGGCAGATGCTGCCCAAACCGGCGCCGACATCCTACGGCGCCACGCCGGCGCAGCTGCAGGCCATCAGCCGGGGTATGCAGATGACCATGCACACGCCGCGCGGCACCGGCTATGCCATCGGCGCCGGCGCGCCTTATCGGATCGCCGGGAAAACCGGGACCGTGCAGAAAATCAGCCGCAAGGGCAATGTCAGCATGGACCCGAAAAACCTACCGCTGCACCTGCGCCATCAGGCGCTGTTCATCGGCTACGCGCCGGCCGATGATCCGAAGATCGCCGTCGCCGTCATCGTCGAGCACGGCGGTTACGGCGCCAGTTCGGCGGGCCCGATCGCGCGACGGATGATGGATGCCTATCTGCTGAAAACGCCTGCGCCCGCCACCAAGGACATCCCATGATCGGTCAGGCCATCAATGCCGTCAGCCGGACCGCCGCGCGCGTGCTGTCGCGCGTCGACCTGCCGCTGATGACCGCGCTCGCCGCGATCATGCTGGTCAGCCTGCTGGTGCAGTTCAGCGCCGGCGACAACGCCTGGCGCGCGGTCATCTCGCAGGGCGCGCGTTTCGTGCTGGGTGCCGCGGCGCTGGTCATGCTGGCCAACACCAGTCCGGTCGTCCTGCGCGCCTGGACCCCCTGGGCATACGGATTCACGCTGGCCTTGATGCCCCTGGTTTTCCTGTTCGGCAGCGGCCGCAGCGCGAACCTCTGGCTTGACCTGGGCTTTTTCTACCTGCAGCCCGGCGAGCTGCTGAAGTTAAGCGTGCCGATGATGGTGGCCTGGTACCTGAACCGGCAGGCCTTGCCGCCGAGCTGGAAAACACTGTCGGTGTGCGCAATCATCGTAGGCGTGCCGTTCGTGCTGATCGCCAAACAGCCGGATTTCGGCACCGGCGTACTGGTGGTCGCTTCGGGCGCGTTCGCGCTGTTCCTGGCCGGCCTGCAGTGGCGGCGCATCCTGCTGTTCGCGGCCGCCGCCGCCAGCGCCATCCCGATCGGCTACCAGTTCCTGATGCCCTACCAGAAAGACCGCATCAACGTGTTCCTGAATCCCGAAAGCGCGCCGCAGGGTGCCGGCTGGAACATCATCCAGTCCAAAATCGCCATCGGTTCGGGCGGATTCTGGGGTAAAGGCTGGGGGCAGAGCACCCAGGCCAGCCTGGATTTCCTGCCGGAGCACACCACCGATTTCGCGTTCTCGGTGTTTTCCGAGGAGTGGGGCTGGTTCGGCGTGCTGACGGTATTCCTGATCTATCTGTTCATCATCCTGCGCAGCCTATGGCTGGCGATGAACGCCAAGGACACCTACTCGCGGCTGCTGGCCGGAGCACTGGCGCTGACCTTCTTCATTTACATCATCGTCAACGGCGGCATGGTGGCCGGGTTCCTGCCGGTGGTCGGCGTGCCGATGCCGCTGATCAGTTACGGCGGCACGTCGGCGGTGTCGCTGCTGGCCGGTTTCGGCCTGATCATGTCGGCCTATTCACACCGTAAATACCTGGGCGACTGACCGCCCGTGCTACGCTTGAATGGCCACCCGTACCAACGATATGCCATGGTGACCCTTGCGGTTGCCGCCCATCAGGACCCTGAATGATGCTGCCTCCCCGCGATGATCTGCACTTCCTGCTGTTTGACTGGCTGCACGCCGAAACCTTGGCCGCGCAACCGGCCTTCAGCCACGTTGACCGCGACAGCATGGACGCGATGATCGATGCCGCGCTGGACCTGGCCGAGGCCGAATTCCTGCCGCATGCGGCCAAATCGGATGCCAGTCCGCCGACCTTCAGCGACGGCCGGGTAAGCATCATTCCGGAGGTGGCCAAGGCCTTGGCGGCATACCGCGAGGCCGGTTTCTTCGGCATGGAATCGCCATTGGATGAAGGCGGGCTGGGCCTGCCCTACACGCTGGTGGCGGCCATCGGCGGCGTCTTTTCCTGTGCCAACGTGGCCACCAACGGTTATGCGTTCCTGACCCAGGCCGCCACCAACCTGATCCGTGAGGTAGGCAGCCAAGACCAGAAACGCCGCTATCTGCCGGCCTTGGTCGACGGCCGTTGGTTCGGCACCATGTGCCTGTCCGAGCCGCAGGCCGGCTCCAGCCTGGCGGACATCCGCACCGTAGCCGAGCCGTTGCCGGACGGGCGCTACGCATTGCGCGGCAACAAGATGTGGATCAGCAGCGGCGACCACGAAATGGCCGAGAACATCGTGCATCTGGTGCTGGCCAAGATTCCCGGCGGACCACCCGGCAGCAAGGGCATTTCGCTGTTCCTGGTGCCGCGCCGGCAGGTCGACGCCGAAGGCCATGCCGGGGCGCGCAACGGCGTAACGCTGTTGGGCCTGAACCACAAGCTCGGTACGCACGGGCAGGTCAACTGCCTGCTCGGTTTCGGCGATGACGAGCCCTGCATCGGGGAACTGGTCGGTGCGCCGCATGACGGCCTGCGCGGCATGTTCGTGATGATGAACGAGGCGCGCATCGGCGTCGGCCTGGGTGCGGCGATGGGCGGTTACGCCGGCTACCGCGCGGCGCTGGCCTACGCCAAAGAACGCCGCCAGGGCCGCGCCGTCGGCGAACGCGATCCGGGCACGCCGATGGTGCCGATCATCGCGCATGCCGATGTGCGCCGCATGCTTCTGCGCGCGAAGAGTTACGTCGAGGGCAGCCTGGCGCTGTGCCTGTTCGCCGCCCGGCTGATCGACGACGCCAAGGCCGATGGCGCCGGTGCGGCCGAAGCACAGGCGCTGGCCGACCTGCTCACGCCGATCGTGAAAGCCTGGCCTTCGGACTATGCCCTGGAAGCCAACTCGATCGCCATCCAGGTGCATGGTGGCGCCGGCTACACCCGCGATTTCCCGGTCGAACGCCTGTGGCGCGAAAACCGCATCAATGCCATCCACGAAGGCACCAACGGCATCCAGGCCATGGACCTGCTCGGCCGCAAGCTGCTGGGCGACGGCGGCAAGGCGTTCGGGTTGCTGACGCAGCGGGTTGACGCCACGCTGGCCGCCGCCCGCCGCGATGCCGCGCTGGCGCCCCTGGCCGAAACCCTGGCCCTGCGTTGGTCGAAACTCGGGCCGGCAATCCATGCGGCCGGCCAGACCGCACGCGATGACCTGGATCTTGCGCTGGCCAACGCATACCTGCTGCTCGATGCCATGGGCCATGCCGTGGTCGCCTGGCTGTGGCTTGACCAGGCGGTCTGTGCGTCCGGCATGCTTGCCGCCGGAGGACTCAGCGCGCCGCGGCAATCCCTGCTGCAGGGCAAACAGGCCGCCGCGCAGTATTTCATCCGCTGGGAGCTGCCCGGCAAGGACGCGATGCTGGAACGCTTCACGGCCATCGACCCGCTGTGCCGCGACCTCGATCCGGCGCTGCTGTAACTGCACGGAAGCTTACCGCGCGGGGGTGTGCCGCCGCATTTGATAAATGAATTATGTTAAGTTTGAACTTGATTTGGATTTCGGTCGCATCTTATGAATAAATTCCTGCCGCTGCTCGCTGTTTCCGCCGTTCTGCTGTCTTCCTGCCAGACGACCACAGGCAAAAAAACGCCCGTCGCGCCGATTCCGGTCACCGCTCCGGTGCCCGCGCCTGCGCCGGAGCCTGTGCCGGACACGGCCGAGCTGTCGGTCCGCAAGGAGCAGTTCATCAGGGATACCGCGAAGAAACATGCCGTGCCGGAAGCTTATGTGCGTGAAACGCTGGCCAAGGCGCAGTACAAGCAGGGCATCGTCAACGCCATGTCGAAGCCGGCCGAGTCGAGCAAGACCTGGGCGCAGTACCGGCCGATTTTCCTGACCGACGGACGCATCGCGCAGGGCAGGAAATACCTGTCCGAAAACCGGTCCGAGGTCGAGCGTGTGGCAGGACAGTACGGCGTGCCGCCGGAAATCATCCTGGCGATCATGGGTGTGGAAACCGGTTGGGGCCAGAACATGGGCAGCCATAATGTGCTGGACGCCCTGTATACCCTGGCTTTTTACTATCCGGTCATCAACGGCAAGCCGAACCCGACCCGCAGCGCGTTTTTCACCGATGAGCTGAGCCAGCTGTTCGCGCTGGCCAAGGAAGAGGGCTTCGACATCCTGAGCCTGAAAGGCAGCTACGCCGGCGCGATGGGCCTGGGTCAGTTCATGCCGTCCAGCTACCGCAATTTCGCCAAAGACGGCGACGGTGACGGCAAGCGCGATCTGTTCAATTCCCGGCAGGACGCTTTTGCCTCGATCGCGAATTATTTCGTCGGCCACGGCTGGCAACCCGGCAGGCCGGCGTTTGTGCGCGCCACCGCCGCGCCCGGCGCCGCGCCGTTCAAACCGGAAAACTGGGAGGCCAAGTACAGCCTGGCCGAACTGAAGGCCAAGGGTTTTTCACCAAGCCAGCCGGTGGCCGACCTGCCCGCGACCCTGCTGACCCTGGAAGGCGCGCAAGGCACCGAACACTGGATCGGCTTCAAGAACTTCTGGGTCATCACGCGCTATAACCGGTCGCCGATGTATGCCATGTCGGTCTATCAACTGTCGCAGGAAATCGCCCAGCGGTCCTATGGCGTTCCGCCCGTCGTTACGCCGGAACCGGCCACCGCCGCGCAATGAGGCTGAACCGGCTTGGCGCGCTGCTGGCGGTAGCGCTGGCCGCCTGCACCAGCGCGCCGGTGAAGAGGCCGCCGGCGTCAACGCCCGCCACGCAGTTGCCCGAGCCAGCCGCCCCGGCGCAGCCAGGCAGTCTTCCTCAGGCTCCGGCGGGAACGGCCGAGGCGCACAATGCCGCTGTGTGCCGGCAGACCATGCAGCACGACGAGCGCAACTACACCGCCGGCGGACTGTATGCGCCGGACGTGGCCGACGCGCATCCCGACGGCGAGCTGGACATCAGCCTGCTGCAGGAGCCGATGCCGCGCGATGAGCCGAAGTCGCGTTACGGCAACAAATCGCCCTACACGGTGCTCAAGAAAAAGTACTTCGTGCGCGACAGCGCCGAGGGCTATAAAGAGCGCGGCATCGCATCCTGGTACGGCACCAAGTTCCATGGCCGGAAGACTTCCAGCCAGGAGGTCTACGACATGTGCCAGTTCAGCGCGGCGCACAAGACCCTGCCGATTCCCAGCTACGCGCGGGTAACCCGCCTGGATACCGGTCAGTCGGTGATCGTGCGCGTCAACGACCGCGGCCCGTTCCACGAAGGGCGCGTCATCGACCTCAGTTTCGCCGCTGCCAGCAAGCTCGGCATCAACAGGACCGGTACCGCCAAAGTCGAAGTGGAGGCGATCAGCGACGGTGAGGCCCTGCCGCCGTTACCGTCCTTGTCGGCAGTGCCGGACAAGCCGTATCTGCAGGTGGCTTCGTTTTCCAGCGAAGACAATGCCGACGCCCTGAAAGAACGTCTGCAGGCCGCCGGGCTGGACCACGTCCAGGTCAGGAAGCACCGTTTGGCCGGCGATCCGGTCTGGCGCGTGCGCATTGGACCGCTCGGCGATAACGAAATGCGCCAAACCGAGCGGAAATTATCGGATTTGGGCCTGAAAGGGCTTCGTGTCGGCGCTGAATAAGCTTAAAATAGCGCATGTAGTACCCCCAACTGGAGCTCCCATGCAATTCCCCCGTTTTCTCGTGGCCAGCGCCGCGCTTTGCGCCGTCGCCGTCGCTTTCGCCCAATCCACCCCCGTGCCGAATGCCGCGCCGAGCGCCGCTGCCGCCACGGTGCAGATTCCGCCGGCACCCGCACCGACCGGCGCCGGCTCCTGGCTGGTCATGGATTACAGCAACGGCCAGGTATTGGCCAGCCAGAATCCGGATCTGCGCGTCGAGCCGGCCAGCATCACCAAAGTGATGACCTCTTACGTGGTCGCCGCCGAACTCAAGGCCGGCAAGATCAAGCGCACCGACCAGGTGCTGATCAGCGAGAACGCCTGGCGCGGCGGCGGTGGCGGCACCGACGGGTCGACCAGCTTCCTGCCCCTGAACAGCACGGTCAGCCTCGATGAACTCGAGCGCGGCATGATCATCCAGTCCGGCAACGACGCGGCCATCGCCCTGGCCGAACACGTGGCCGGTTCGGAACAGGCGTTCGTCGACCTGATGAACAGCTACGCCAAGAAGATCGGCATGAACAACAGCCGTTTCATGAACCCGCACGGCCTGAGCCATCCGGATCATTACTCCACCGCCCGCGACCTGGCCCTGCTCGGCCGCGCGATGATCCGCGACTTCCCGGAAACCTACGCCTACAACAAGATCAAGGATTACACCGTCAACGGCATCCTGCAGCACAACCGCAACGGCCTGCTGTGGAAAGACGCGTCGGTGGACGGCATCAAGACCGGTCACACCTCGGCCGCCGGTTACTGCCTGCTGGCTTCCGCCAAGCGCGGCGAGCAGCGCCTGATCTCCGCGGTGCTCGGCATCCAGACCAATTCGTCGGCGGAAGGCTTCCGCCTGCGCGAGAACGGCAACCTGGCCCTGCTGAACTGGGGCTTCCGCTTCTTCGAAACCCGCACCCTTTACACGCAGGGCAAAGTCATCGCCTCGCCGAAAGTATGGAAAGGCAGCCTCGATAGCGTGGCCCTGACCGTCGCATCGCCGTTCAGCGTGACCGTGCCGCGCGGCAAGTTCGACGCCATGAAAGCCAACATCGACCTGCCGAAATACATCGT
>DATMWF010000081.1:0-4207 GCA_035562675.1 Arenimonas sp.
CCATGGCTATTTTGCCAAGGCATTGAATGTGTTGCGGTAGTCGCGCATGAATTCACGGCCGATGTCCAACTGCTCTTGAAAGCTCGGATCGTTCGGCGTGAGTGTTACAGCGCCTGGCGCATCGGTTAGAAAAACCGTATCGCCTTTCTCCAATTTGAGCCGTGCCAGCACTTCTTTGGGTAGGATAATGCCCACAGAATTGCCAATTTGCGTCAGTTTCAAGGTGTGCATAATACCCACTCCAAATGCAAAGTTATAACAAATGTTATATTAAACCGGTTTAGCTTGGAGTGCAAATGAATAACCCAGTATTTTGAAGAAACTCAGCTGCCTGTTTCAGTTTATTGATTATCCGTACTTGTCGAGCGCAACACGCACCAATGCAATGCCGAGCAACAGTCCGATTTGAGCAATCAGCCAGAACAGCCATCCGGCTCCGGCCCACAAGGCCAGAATCGAAGTAAGCAACGACAGCGACGCCCAAAGAATTGAGTGGTCTGCCGCACTGCTGCGTGCTTCCATCTTTCCGGCATTGAAGTAAAACGACATGCCGATGATGCACATGGCGATCTTGGTGTAAATCATGTGTGCTTTCGTCTCCTTGGTCGCTCAAGCCTGGCAGAGGGGTAGCGACGCCTATATCGCAGAGTGGTCAGCCACGCCGCTGCGCGGCCCCGTCATCGTTGGCGCTATTTCTTCTTGATGCCCTTGATTTCGGCCATGTCCTGTTGACGGAACGTTCGGTTGGCGCATTTGGCATTGTATTCGGTGGATGTCTGGCTCTGCTCAACGGCAATCAGGCTCATCTGGTTCTTGTGGACATCCTGTTTTTCGGCCAACAGGTTGTATTCTTCAACCATGGCGTTGTAGTCGCCAATTTTCGAATTGTCGCCGGCATCGAGCACAATGCGCATTTCATCCAGCGCTTTGAGCATTTCCTGCTGCTTTTTCACCAGCGCATTGTTTAATTTCACTTCAGCATTGTACTGGTGTGTATGGCTTCGGAGTTGATCGTCCATCGCCACGCAGCGCCTTAACTCTTCCTTGCCCATCGGTGGGCCAGCTGGAGGTTTTGGATTTGCGGCGTTGCCGGCAAGCGGAACGACGGTGAGCAGTGCGGCAAGAGCGAGTTGTTTGGCGTCCATGATGTCATCGAATGGGGGTGCAGGCCCGCGTGCGGGCCGATGCCCCAATTATTAACGGACATCGCGGTGCTGTAAACCCCTCGGTCCGGTCATTGGGATCATGGTTGATTGTCGTAAACGCCTGCGATTTTCGCGGTTTTGCCGTCGTTTGTGATGAATACATCAACCGCATAGCGGACGCCGGCGGGCTCTTGGCCGTCGTAAAACCGCTCGATGAGCTTCCGGGGCACGATGCGCACCGCGACATCGCCGCCGGCATAGGTTCCGGCGTAACCCACCAGCGGGTGCGCCTGCCGCATAGTGCGCCTGACGTTGTGGGTCCGGCCGTTGAAACTGACATAGGCGCCTTCGTCCTCGGCATTGCAGCGGTCGGTGAAGAACCGGACCGTGGTGTTTGCCGATGCGTTGCGCAGGCAATTTTCATACACCGATGGGGTGTTGTTGGCGGCGCAGTATATTTCATCGTATCTGCGGTTGTGCGCGCTGCGCTCGGTGAGGATGACCGCTGCAACGCAATCACTGCCCGGGTCGTCGGTCGGAGTGATTTGGTCCGATGCCCGGAGCGGAGCGGTTGCGAGGGTAAGAATCGCGCAAATGGCAGTTCGCATGGTCCCGTCTGGATTCATGGCGCCGTGCGCGCCGATATCCCGATTATTGGCGACTATCCGGGTGGTGTAAAGGCGGGGCTTCCCCCCTCGGATCATAGGTAACTGGCTGATTGCCGTAACGCGTTCCCGAAAACCCTGCCCGGAGCCCACCGAGCGGCAGGATTTACTGTCTAAAATCAGGCGCATGCGGTAATCTATCAGGAATTTCCCTTGATGCCCCCACCCATGTCCGCCCCCGCCGAAACCAACGTATATCAGCCGCAACTTATTGAAAAACAAGCTCAGGACTTCTGGAAAGCCAGCCGCGCCTTCGAGGTCAATGAGCAGTCGGCGCTTCCGAAGTACTACTGCCTGTCGATGCTGCCGTATCCGTCCGGCGCCCTGCACATGGGCCATGTCCGCAATTACACCATCGGCGACGTGATTTCGCGCTACAAACGCATGTGCGGTTTCAATGTGCTGCAGCCGATGGGCTGGGATGCCTTCGGCCTGCCGGCCGAAAATGCCGCCATCAAGAACAAAACCGCGCCGGCCAAGTGGACCTACGCCAACATCGACCACATGCGCCAGCAGCTGCAAAGCCTGGGCTATGCCATCGACTGGGGCCGCGAAGTCACCACCTGCACGCCGGACTATTACCGCTGGGAACAGCTGATGTTCACCCGCCTGTTCGACAAAGGCATCGTGTACCGCAAGAACTCGGTGGTCAACTGGGATCCGGTCGACCAGACCGTGCTGGCCAACGAGCAGGTCATCGACGGCCGCGGCTGGCGTTCCGGCGCCTTGGTGGAAAAACGCGAGATTCCGCAGTGGTTCCTGAAAATCACCGATTACGCGCAGCAGCTGCTGGACGGCCTGGATACCTTAAGCGGCTGGCCGGACTCGGTGAAAACCATGCAGCGCAACTGGATCGGACGCAGCGAAGGCCTGGAAATCCAATTCGCGATCGCCGGCGGCGAGCCGTTGACGGTATTCACCACCCGCCCGGACACCCTGATGGGCGTGACCTATCTGGCGGTCGCCGCCGAACATCCGTTGGCGCTCCATGCCGCCGAAAGCAACGCGGAACTGCAGGCGTTCATCGACGGCTGCAAACAGGGCGGCGTGACCGAGGCCGAGCTGGAAACCCAGGAAAAGAAAGGCCTGTTCACCGGGGTATACGCCCTGCATCCGGTGTCAGGTGAAAACGTGCCGGTCTGGGTCGCCAATTTCGTGTTGATGGGCTACGGCACCGGCGCGGTGATGGCGGTGCCCGGCCATGACGCGCGCGATTTCGAGTTCGCGCACAAATACGCCTTGCCGATCAAGCAGGTCATCGACGTGCCGGGGCAGGATTTCGACGCCGGCGCATGGCAGGACTGGTACAGCGATAAAAACGCGGCCGGCATGCACGTGGTGAATTCCGGCGCATTGGACGGCATGGATTACAAACAGGCATTCGAATTTCTCAAAACAAAATTACTCGAGGGTGGACAGGCCGCGCACCGCGTCAATTTCCGCCTGCGCGACTGGGGCGTGTCCCGCCAGCGTTACTGGGGTTGCCCGATTCCGATGGTGTATTGCGCCGTCTGCGGCGCCGTGCCGGTTCCCGAAAGCCAGCTGCCGGTGGTGCTTCCCGAGGACGTGGCGTTTTCCGGCACCGGATCGCCTATCAAGACCGACCCCGAATGGCGCAAGACGAACTGCCCCAAATGCGCCGGCCCGGCCGAACGCGAAACCGACACCTTCGACACCTTCATGGAATCGAGCTGGTATTACGCGCGCTACACATCGCCGGGCGCGCAGGATCTGGTCGACGGGCGCGCCAATTACTGGCTGCCGGTCGACTACTACATCGGCGGCATCGAACACGCCATCATGCATCTGATGTATTTCCGTTTCTACCACAAGCTGATGCGCGATGCCGGCCTGGTCAACAGCGACGAGCCGGCGACCAACCTGCTGTGCCAGGGCATGGTGATCGCCGACACGTTTTACCGGCTGGAAGCGGACGGCTCGAAAACCTGGTTCAACCCGGCCGACGTGCTGGTCGAAACCGATGAGCGCGGCAAACTGACCGGCGCGAAATTGGTTTCCGATGGTCTGCCGGTCGAGATCGGCGGCACCGAGAAGATGTCGAAATCGAAGAACAACGGCGTCGATCCGCAGACCATGGTCGATAAATTCGGCGCCGACACCGTGCGCCTGTTCTCGATGTTCGCGGCGCCGCCGGAGCAGAGCCTGGACTGGAGCGAATCGGGGGTGGAAGGCATGTCCCGTTTCCTGCGCCGCCTATGGGCGCAGGTCAGCAGGCACGCCGAAGCCGGCCCATGCCCGGCGCTGGATGTCCAGGCGCTGGGCGCGGAAGCGAAAACCCTGCGCCGCCAGCTGCACGAGACCATCCAGAAAGTCGGCGATGACTTCGGCCGCCGGTTGACCTTCAACACCGCCATCGCCGCGCTGATGGAACTGCTC
>DATMWF010000082.1:0-2117 GCA_035562675.1 Arenimonas sp.
CGGCCTGCGGGTCAAGAAGGAAACCATCGGCGAGATCACCGGCGCCGCCCAGGTCATGCGCGAGTTCGCCGTCAAGGTGCCGACCCCGCCGGGCGTCGGCCTGGTCGATATCGTCGGCACCGGCGGCGACGGCGCGCACACCTTCAATATTTCCACAGCCTCGATGTTCGTGGCCGCGGCGGCCGGCGCGCAGATCGCCAAGCACGGCAACCGCAGCGTGTCGTCGAAATCCGGCAGCGCGGACGTGCTGGAGGCCTTGGGCGCCGACATCGAACTGACGCCAGAGCAGGTGGCGTCCAGCCTGAACAGGACCGGCATCGGCTTCATGTATGCTCCGAACCACCACCCGGCCATGCGCCATGTGGCCGCGGTGCGCAAGGAAATGGGCGTGCGCACCATCTTCAACATCCTCGGTCCGCTGACCAACCCGGCCAGCGCCCCGAACGTGTTGATGGGCGTATTCCATCCTGACTTGGTCGGCATCCAGGTCCGCGTCCTGCAGCGCCTGGGCGCCGAGCGCGCCCTGGTGGTGTACGGCCGTGACGGCCTGGACGAGATTTCGCTCGGTGCGGCGACCCTGGTCGGCGAACTGCGCGGCGGTCAGATCCGCGAATACGAAATCCATCCCGAGGATTTCGGCCTGGCCATGGCGTCGACCCGCAATCTGCGGGTGGAGAACGCCGAGCAGTCGTCGGCGATGCTGATCAATGCACTGAGCGGGGATTCCGGCGTGGCGCATGACATCGTCGCGCTCAACGCCGGGGCCGCGCTGTATGTTTCCGGGCAGGCGAAATCGATCGCCGATGGTCTGGAAAAAGCCCGGACGGCCATGCGTTCAGGGGCCGCCCTGGCCAAGATGAAACAATTCATCGAAACCACCCAGTCGCTCGGCGGACGTTGATGGCCGACATCCTGACCGCCATCCTGGCCCGCAAGCATGAAGAAGTGGCGATGCGGAAAAAGTACCTGTCGCAGGCGCAGCTGATCGAACGCTGCAACCAGATGCCGGACACGCGCGGTTTTGCCGGGGCGCTGCGCGCCAAGACCAACGCCGGCCTGCCGGCGGTGATCGCCGAAATCAAGAAGGCCAGCCCGAGCAAGGGCGTGATCCGTGCGGACTTCCATCCGGCGGACATCGCCCGCGCCTATGCCGACGCGGGCGCGGCCTGCCTGTCGGTGCTGACCGACGTCGATTTCTTCCAGGGCAGCGATGTGTACCTGCGTCAGGCGCATGAAGCCTGCCTGCTGCCGATCCTGCGCAAGGATTTCATCGTCGAGGAATACCAGATCTATGAAGCGCGCGCCCTCGGCGCCGACTGCGTGCTGCTGATTGCGGCGGCCCTGGATGATCAGAAGCTGCGCAGTTACGCGCAGCTCGCGCAGATGCTGCAGATGGACGTGCTGCTGGAAGTGCATGACGGCAACGAACTGGCCCGCGCCCTGCAGGTCGACGCACCGCTGATCGGCATCAACAACCGTAACCTGCGCACTTTTGAAGTCAGCCTGGACACCACCCTGGCGCTGAAGAAGGACATACCCGCCAGCAGGATGATCGTCACTGAGAGCGGCATCCTCAGCCGCGCGGACGTAGCCCTGATGCGGGAAAACGGCATCGATGCGTTTCTGGTCGGTGAGGCGATGATGCGCGCGCCCGATCCGGGCAAGGAACTGCGGGCGCTGTTCTTCTAGCGGGTGCCGAACACCACGATGGTCTTGCCGCGGGCCTGCAGCAGGTCCTGCTCTTCCAGCTGTTTCAGCACACGTCCGGCCATTTCCCTTGAGCAGCCGGTGATGCGCGCCAGTTCCTGACGTGAAACGCGGATCTGGCTGCCTTTGGGGTGCGACAGCGCGTCCGGCTCCTGGCACAGGTCGTGCAGGGTGCGCAGGATGCGGTTGGCAACGTCGAGGTAGGCCAGGCGGCTGGCCTTGCGGCTGGTGTCCAGCAGGCGCTTGGATATCTGCGCGCCGATAGCGTAGATGATCTTCGGACACTCCTTGGCGAGCGGGCCGGAAAACAGTTCCTGCAGCTGTTCGTAGCCGATTTCGGCGAGTTCACATGCCGTTTTGGTGCGCAGCACCACTTCACGCTTGTCGGTTTTGTAGAAAAGCCCCACTTC
>DATMWF010000083.1:0-1510 GCA_035562675.1 Arenimonas sp.
GCCATCATCTTCTGCGGGCATTTCACCGCCAACGCGCATTCCTTCAGCCGCGAAGAAGCCCGCAATGAATGCCGCGGCCTATGGTATCTGCGCCAGATCCAGGGCTCCAGCAACCTGGAAGGCGGCCGCTGGTTCCACATCATGACCGGCCACCTGAGCCATCAGATCGAACACCACCTGTTCCCCGACATGCCGGCGCGCCGCTATACCGAAATCGCCCCGCAGGTGAAGGCGATCTGCGAAAAATACGGCGTGCACTACAACACCGGCGGCTTCTGGAAACAGTACGGCAGCGTGATGTGGCGCATCCTGCGCTACGCGTTCCCGAGCAAGCGCCCGGCGCTGGCGATGGCCTGATCCGGAAACGCAGGGTATGAAAAAACCGCCGTGAGGCGGTTTTTTTATGGTGTTACCTCAACTTCGGGGTTTGGGATTTCCGCCCTGCGCTGCACCAAAGTTTCCGACGGCAGCTCGCCGAAACACGCTTTATAGTCGCGGGCGAACTCGCCGAGATGGCCGAAGCCCCAATGCAAGGCTATCGCCGTGACCGTGCTGGTTTCCAGGTCGGCCGCCAGCAAGGCTTGGCGCGCACGGTGCAGCCTGAGCCGGATCAGAAACGCCACAGGCGAGAGTCCCATGACATCCCTGAAAGCGTATTCCAAGGTGCGCTCGCTGACTCCAGCCGCATCGCACATATCCTTGACGTAAAATCCGCTGCCGACCCGCGACATCGCCACATCTTCAGCGATACGTACGATGCGATGCTGGGCGCGCCGCTTCAGATCGGTTCGGTTGGGCCGGTAGGCCGAGGCCACGGCCAGCACCGCCGCAAGCCGTTCGGGCAATTCGGCTTCGGCAGCGCTCAGCTGCGCGCTCGGCTTGTTGAAAACCTCCGGCTGCTGCACAGCGGCTTCCGCCAAGCACTTGCCCCATTCAAACAAGCCGAATATGTGTTCAGGGTCCGCTTCAAGTATCTCAGCAGCCTGCGGGCGCCTGAAACCGGCCTCGCCATAGGCACCGATAGCCTCCGGCGGAATCAACAGGGCAACGCTCTGCCAACCTTCGCCGACGACGAAGTCGACAGCCGTGTCGGGCGGCACCACCAAGATCAGGCCGGGACGCACCGGAAAACCGGCGACCGTGCCACTGGCCTGACGACCGAACACAACGAAAGCCAGCAGGTCGTTGCGAACGCGCGATCGGGTACGTAAGCGCAGATTGCTGGAATGGAAGGCCACCGTTCCTCCCTTCAAACTGACCACCACCCGTTGAATTTGCTGGGGCGAGGCCTGCAGCTGGGTAACCTGCACGTCAATCAGATCGGTGCCGGCATTGGCGTCCTCAGGCGTTCGGATTTCCACGGCGGTAACTGTTGGCCGGTGGGTGACTGCAGAAGCATCCGTTATCTTCATGTCGTTTTTGCGGAATTCCGATTGACTCGTCTGGCCCAAGGCCGGAGACTGTTGGCAACAACCATGACAGGCGCTGGAACGGTTCCGGATTCATGCTA
>DATMWF010000084.1:0-5764 GCA_035562675.1 Arenimonas sp.
CCGCGCCTTATGCACCGAGATGTCATCCATCATCGAGTCCGGGCGGGCGAAATAGACGAACTCGAATATGCACGGCGTGTGTTTCCGGTCCGGCGCCGCCTGATGGCTGAACAGCTCGCCCTGCTCGCTGACCACCACCGCCTCGCCCGGTGCCACATCGCGCAGGCGGGTGAACCCGAGGATGTCCAACGCCGCCGATTCCGAAGCGATCGCGTATTCGGCGCCGAGCGCGGATTCGCGTTTGCCGATCACCAGCGGCCGGATGCCGTTGGGATCGCGGAAGGCCAGCAGGCCGAGGCCGAATACCGTGGCGACCACCGAGTAGCCGCCGCGCACACGCCGGTGCACACCCTCCACCGCCTTGTGCGCGGATGCCGGCGACAATTCGCCCTGCTCCAGCAGTTCATGCGCCAGGACGTTCAGCAGCACTTCGGAATCCGATTGCGTGTTGATGTGGCGGTGATCCTGTTCGTACACTTCCTGGCGCAGCGCGTCGGTGTTGGTCAGGTTGCCGTTGTGCGCGAGGGAAATGCCGAACGGCGCGTTGGCGTAAAACGGCTGCGCTTCGTCGCTGCCCGAAGAGCCGGCGGTGGGGTATCGGCAGTGGGCGATGCCGAACTTGCCCTGCAGCAGCGCCATCTGCTGCGGACCGAACACGTCGCGGACCAGGCCGTTGCCTTTGTGCAGGTTGATGCGCTGCCCGGAAACCGTGGCGATGCCGGCGGCATCCTGTCCGCGGTGCTGCAGGACGGTCAGGCCGTCATATAACGCGGCCGCAACATCCGTTGTTCCGACGATTCCGAGGATTCCGCACATGATTGAACCTTTGACTGTTTAAGGGTGCGCGACGACGATGCCGTCTCCGCCGAGTTTCTGTTTGACCGAAGCCAGCAGCTTGTTGGCCTCGTCACGCGTATGCTCCGGCCCGAGGCGGACGCGGTAGCGCCGGCCGGTTTCGGTATCGACCGGCTGGATGAAACTGTTGAACCCTGCGGCACGCGCCTTGTCGCGCAATGCGATGGCCGCCGCTTCGCTGGCCGGCGCGCCGATCTGGACGGCAAAGCCTTTGGCGCCGGAAATGGCGTCCGGCTTGGTTTCCGTCTTGACGGCCGCAGGCGGCGCGGCAACCACAGGCTTGGCCGTTACCGCCGTGACCGGCGCCGCTGTGACCGGTTTCACCGGCAATGCGGCGTCTGACGGCGGCCGGGCTTCGGCATCCATCGCCACCACCGTGCCGCCGGTGACCACGGATGTCGAGCGCAGGCGCGCGAGCTCCGCCTGCTCCCGGGTGTCATACGGCCCGACGCGGACGCGGAACATCTGGCCGTTGCTCTGGATTTTCGTGGTCAGTCCCTGCTTGACAAGGCCGGCGGAGATCGCCTTGGCATCGGCATCGTTTTTCGCGGGGATGACCACCGCGAACTGGCCGGCGGCGGCCAGTGCGCCCTGCTCGGAAACCGATGGGGGTGTTGGCGGCGCATCGGGGAGGCTTTCCACCGGCGCAGGCGCGGCCTGCTGTGCGGTCGCGGTGTCCGGCTTCGCTGCGGAAACGACGGGCGCCGAGCCGTCCAACGGGATATCGATGGTCTTGATGCCGTCGGAATCGGATTCATCGGGTATTTCAAGGGGAACATCGGCGCTGTCGGGATCTCTGACATCAGGGCTTTTGAGCAGCATCGGGACAAAAATCAGGGCGAGTGCGGCCAGTACGATGGCGCCAATCAATCGTTGCTTCAGCGGTGCTTCCATGAAAAACCCTCTCAGTGGTAGCGCTGATTATACTCCTACTGGACGTGGCGCATGACCGCTTCGAGGGTGTGGAACGAGCCGAAAACCAGAATCCGCTGGTCCGGCGGGGTGGCGGCCAAAGCCCCCTGGTACGCCGCCGGAACCGACAGATACAGGCGATAGGCCGAATCGGGCAGGTTTTGACTGAAAACGGCGTCCAACTCCCGCTCATTGAAGCAGCGTTCAACCGGTTCGTGCAGCGTGCCGACATGCCAATGCTGGATGAACGGCCTGAGCATGCCTATCATGGCGGCGACATCTTTGTCCCTCAGCGCGCAGAACACGGCCTGGGTCGGTTTGGGATTGCGCTCCAGCCAGAGCGCCAGCTGTTCCACCGATTGCCGGTTGTGCGCGACATCCAGGATCACCTCCGGATCGCTGCGCCAGTGCTGCAGGCGGCCGGTGATCCGCGCCGCCATGACGCCTTTGGCCCAGGCATCCGCCTTGATGCGCAGCAAAGTGGCGCGCAGGGCGGCGATCGCGCAGGCGGCGTTCTGGATCTGCGCCGGCGCCTTCAGGTGCGGGTACGGCAGATCCAGCGCGAAACCTGGCTCGCGCCAGACCCAATGATCGTCACACAGGTCGACCAGATAATCGCTGTAGCCGCGCACGCAGTACACGCCATGCATATAGGCATGGCGCAGCACCGAGGACGGCGGATCCTTTTCGCCAAGGATACAGGGCTTGCCCGGACGCATGATGCCGGCTTTTTCCAGACCGATGGCCTCCCGGTCATCGCCCAGATAGGACTGATGGTCGAGATCGACCGTGGTGATCACCGAGACATCGGCATCGAGGATGTTGACCGCATCCAGACGCCCGCCCAGGCCGACTTCCAGAATGGCCACGTCGAGCTGCGCTTCGGCGAAAATCTTCAACGCCGCCAAGGTGCCGAATTCGAAATACGTCAGCGGGATGTCGGCGCGCGCCCGTTCAATCGCCTCGAACGCCTGAACCAGCCGGTCATCGGACGCATCCCGGCCGTCGAGGCGGATGCGTTCGTTGTAGCGCAGGAAATGCGGCGAGGTGAAGGCGCCGACCTTGAATCCGGAGGCCTTGGCGATGGATTCGATGAAAGCGACCGTGGAGCCTTTGCCGTTGGTGCCGGCAACCACGATGACCTGACACGGCAATGCCAGCAGATCCAGGCGGCGGGCGACTTCCCGGACGCGCTCCAGACCCATCGCAATGGCTTGCGGATGGGTGCTGAGCTGGTACTGCAGCCATTGGTCAAGCGTTCGTTTCATCACAGGGCGCGGTGCAGGGCCTCTCCGAACAAGGGGGTATGGTGCTGGCAATCATTTAAACGCACCAGCGCCAGGTTATCAACTGAATCGCCCTCAAGCAGGTTGATGGTGGTCGGCGCCTGCCGGAACGCCCAAAGGCGGTCGAGCCCCAAGCCCAGTATTTTGCACAGCAGCACGCGGTTGACTGCATCATGGGCGACTACCAAGAGCGTATCGTCGTCGCCGAGACCGGCACAGGCGGCACTGAAGCCCTGCCACGCCCGGTCCAGGACCTGCTGCAGGGACTCGCCGTCCGGCATATGCACGGACTGCGGCGCGTCTCGCCAGGCCTTGAAGGTAATCGGGTCCTGCTCGGCAATTTCCTGTGCCAACAGCCCCTCCCAGGTGCCGTGGGCGATTTCCTGCAGGCGTTCATCGATCTGCAGCATGCCCTTGCGCGCGGCGCCCAAGGCCAACTCGGCTGTGGTCCGTGCCCGCGACAGCTGCGAGGACACGGCGCGGGTGATGTCCACCCCGGCCAGCCGTTCACCGAGCTTGCGGGCCTGGGCTTCGCCGGTTTCCGACAACGGGATATCGATCTGGCCCTGATAGCGGCCGGCGGCGTTCCACGGCGTTTCGCCGTGCCTGGCTAGGATGATTTTCATGTGCGTGCGTTTCCTTAGAACATTTCCAGGGACACGATGCCCGGGATGGTACGCAGGCCAGAAAGCTGGATCTGCGACACCTCACGGTCCACGGTGATGGCCGCCAAGGCGTGGCCATCGCCGGTGGCGCCCAGGGAGAAGTTGATGATGTTGATGCCGGCCGCGCCCAGATTGGAACCCAGCAGGCCGATTACGCCCGGACGGTCTTCGTTTTTCATCAGCAGGACGTGCGCGCCCGGATCGAAATCCAGCTCCACGCCGTCCAGACGCACCACACGCGGGCCGCGGTGCAGGGTCGCTTCGATGCGGCGGATGCCCTGCTCGTTGCCGACGTCGATGCGCAGCAGACGGTCGAATCCGTCACCGTCGCCGCCCAGGGTTTCGGATACGCTCAGTCCGCGCGCGGCCGCTTCGGTCAAGGCATTGACCGGGGTGACCCGGCCTGACGCTGAGCCCAGCATGGAAGCTACCAACAGGCGTGACAGTGGCCGTGTATCGAGCGCTTCGGTACGGCCGGCATAGGTGATGTGCAGTTTGCTGGCGGCCGGCACCAGACGGTTGGCCAGTTTGCCGAGCGCTGTCATCAGCGGCATCCACGGGCCGACTTCCTTGGCCGCTTCGGCGCTGAGTGGCGGCAGATTGACGCAGCCGGCGACCGCGCCGGTCTTCAGGAAGTCGATCATCTGCCGTGCCAGGATGGTGCTGACCGCCTGTTGCGCTTCCGAGGTCGATGCGCCCAGATGCGGGGTCAGGATCAATTTGGGATTGGCGCGCAGCGGCGAATCCTTCTGCAACGGTTCGGTGACGAAGGTATCGAGCGCGGCGCCGGCCAGGTGGCCTTCATCCAGCAGTTTCAGCAAAGCGTCTTCATCGACCAGACCGCCGCGGGCGGCATTGATCAGGTAGGCGCCTTTGCGCATCTTGCGCATCTGTGCTTCACCGATGATGTTGGTGGTTTCCTTGGTGCGCGGGATGTGCAGGGTGATGATGTCCGCCCAGGCCAGCAGTTCGTCCAGGGGTTTCATCGGCACGCTCATGCGGCCGGAGGCGGCGGCCGGCAGGAACGGATCGAACGCCGCCACTTCCATGCCGATGCCGGCGGCTTTGCGCGCCACGGTGGCGCCGATGCGGCCCAGGCCGATCACGCCGAGCCGTTTGCCCTCCAGCTCAAAGCCGGTCAGGCCGTTTTTCGGCCATTCACCGGCTTTCATGCCGGCGTCGGCGCGCGGAATGTGGCGTGCCAGGGCGAACAAAAGCGATACCGCATGTTCGGCTGCCGCCAGGGTGTTGCCGTCCGGGGCGTTCATCACCGCGATGCCGCGTGCGGTGGCGGCGTCCACATCGATGGTGTCGACGCCCGCGCCGGCGCGGCCGATGACTTTGAGATGGCCGGCTTTTTCCAGGGCCTGCGCGCTGATCAGGGTCGCCGAGCGGACCATGATGCCGTCGAAGTCCTTGAGTTTTTCGGCCAGAACGGCCACGTCTTTGATCGGGTCGCTGATCTCGACCTCGAAACCGGCGTCTTTGAACAGGGTTAAACCGTCGGCATGGATGCCGTCGCAAGCGAGAATTTTCATAGGAACTCCAAGGGGGCAAAGTTAGGGCGGAAAGTCAGCGCCAGAACCCCATGCGAGGAGTGAAAATAACGGTGTTTACGGGCTACGGCGGTCAAAAAAGCGACCGCAGAGGCCAGGAGACGGGGCGTTAAACGCATGGGAGTCCTGTACCAATTCCCTTTCAGATTAGCAAAGGCGGGAAAATTTGCCAAGTCTTTTCTCGAAACAGGCGCATTTTTTAGCCTGAATCAACTTGAAACTCCCTTGCCAGACCCCACAATTAGCATTGGAAGCCGTGCTTCCGCGGCCTCCCTCACCCCACTTTGAAAGGAGTAACTGCTATGAACAATGGTTTGATTTCACGCTCCAATCTATTCGATGATTTTTTCAGCGATGTCGCTCCCGGCTTTTTCCTCAAGCCGCTGCACGGCGACCCGCTGCCTTCGCAGATCAAGATCGACCTGAAGGAAAGCCCGGAGGCCTATACCATCCTTGCTGAAATTCCCGGCGTCTCCAAAGAAGACATCCA
>DATMWF010000085.1:0-5478 GCA_035562675.1 Arenimonas sp.
GCCAGCGGATTTCCGGCCAGATGTCCGGCCAACTTGGCGACGTCCAGCGTCGTGCAGAAGCAGTCGCGGTTCAGGCGCTCGGCTTGCGCGGACTCATCCATGCGTCAGTGCCTGGTGTAAACCCGGTAGGACCAGGGCGCCAAGGTCACTCCCTGCGGCTGCGGGAACACGACAACTGTGCCGCTGAAATACTCGGTGTAGTTGCCGTGGTGCAGACTTTCCTCGAACCGGACCTGTTGGGTTTCGGCACTGAAATTGATGACGGTGAAGACTTTGTTGCCGTCCTTTTCGCGCACAAAACTCAGCACCCGTGCCGGCACGCTGTTGGGCACCTTGATCATGCGCCCGCCCCAATCGGAGTTGGCCAGCGCCGGATTGGCTTTCTTCAGCGCAGCCAGCCGCGTGTAAAGTTCCGCCATCGGATGCGGGCGCCAGACGATCGGGTCTTTCTCGAAGAAGGCCAGGCGTTTCGGGTTGCCGGCTTCCTGGCCGTTGTAGACCAGCGGCATGCCTTCGCCGGTGAACGACAGCACGGCCGCTGCCGGCACGGCATCGCCGAATTTCTCGATGTCGGTGCCTTCCCAGGCGTTGGCGTCGTGGTTGCTGGTGTAGGTCATGCGCATCGAGCGCCGCGGCCAGGCGCTTTCGTTGTGGGAATAATACACAAACAGTTTGTCGAGCGTGGCCTTGCCCTGGCTGACCGCGGATACCGCGTCGAACCAGCTCCACGCATAGGTCATGTCGAAAGCGTCGTAGTGCATGTCGCGGGTTTCCCACTCGGCCAGCAGAAACACCGGTTTCACCTTTTCCATCTCGCGGCGCGCCGTGGCCCAGAAATCCAACGGCACGAAGCCGGCCACGTCGGCCCGGAAGCCGTCAACCCCGTATTCGCGGATCCAGTAGACCATCGACTCGGTCATTTCCTTGCGCAGGGCAGGGTTTCTGTAATCCAGGTTGATGATGTCATGCCAGTCCCACCACGGCGTCGGCTGGAACTCGCCTTTCCAGTCGCGCGCATACCAGTCCGGATGCTGCGTCACCCACGGGTGATCCCAAGCGGTGTGGTTGGCCACCCAATCCAGGATCACGTGCATGCCCTGCGTGTGCGCGCTGTCGATGAAGCGGCGCAGTTCCGCCGGCGTGCCGAATTCCGGATTGACGCCGCGGTAGTCCTTCACCGAATACGGACTGCCGAGCGTGCCCTTGCGGTTCTTGACGCCGATCGGGTGCACCGGCATCAGCCAGAGGATATCGACACCAAGCGCCTTCAGGCGCGGCAACTGCATTTCGGCGGCGCGGAACGTGCCCTCCTGCGTGAACTGGCGCGTGTTGATCTGGTAAATCACCGCATTCTTCGACCAGTCCGGGTGCTGCAGGTGAACGGCGGGCTGTGGCTGGTAGGCGGCCAATGCATCCGGTGCGGCGGCATGCAGGAAACTGGACAGGATCGACAGCAGTCCTGCCAAAAGAATGCGGTGCATATATCAGGCTCCGTTATTTCTTATGGGGTTTTTCCGCGTCTTTCAGCACGAAGGTGACTTTAAGCGACACGCGGTATTCGACGACCTTGCCTTTGCTGACCACCACGCTCTGGTCCTTGATCCAGGCGCCGGTGATGTCATGCAGGGAATCGGCGGCACGTGCCACGCCGTGCGCGACCGCGTCTTCAAAACTTTTCTTGCTGGATGAAATGACTTCAATGACTTTGGCGACTGACATAGGATATTCCTTTAACCGTTTGATGAATCATCACCTTATGCCTGTGGACGCCCTGCGTCAAATACGCGTTCAGCGGAGTTTTATCGAAAGCGTGTCCTGACGCCATGCCAGCGGAACATACAGGCTGCGCTTGCCGGCGTCATAACGCACGCCTTCAGCCGCTTGACCGTCGATCCGAACGGACGTCGCGGCCCCCGGCCAGTTGTGTATGACCAGCTCGATGGCGCGGGTGGCCGGTTCGCCGCTGAAATCGCCGCTGCGCTTCAGGGTGATGTCCAAGGTCTTGCCTTGCTGTCTGGCTGAAAAATCCAAGCGCTCATAGCGGCCGTCACGCAGGGCATTCGGGTCCTTGCCGTCATCGTCATACATCAGTCCAGAGGCCGATTTCACCGATGGATCGGCGTAGTAATGCAGCTGCAGTTTTCCGCTGTCGTACTGCGAAGTATTGGCCATCTCGGCCGCCATCGGAATGAACGCGCCGGCTTTCACGAACACCGGAATGGTCTGCAGCGACACCGGGGCGTCAATGCGCCGTCCGCCGTCCTGCTTCGCATCGGTCCAGTAATCGAACCAGACGCCTTTGGGTAGCGTCACGCTGACCGCCGTCGCGCCGGGCTCGGTGACCGGGGTGACCAGAAAAGCATCGCCCCAGAAGTAGGTTTTCGCGTCATCGATCAATTCGGCGTTGGATTCGTCGCTGAAAAACAGCGGCCGCATCAACGGCATGCCGGTCAGGCTGTTCCGGTAGGCCAGGCTGTAGTTGTAGGGCAGCAGCCGGTAGCGCAGATTCACATACGGACGCAGGATGTCCTGCACGGCGGCCTCGTGGAACACCGGCTCGGACGGAATATGGTCTTGGGCGTGCGGCCGGTACACCGGCTGGAACACCCCGTACTGCAGCCAGCGGATGTACAGTTCCGGATCGAATTTCTCGCCGCCGGCGAAGCCACCCAAATCCGAGTGTGTGTAGGCCAGTCCGAGCAGGGACATCTGCAGGGCCAGTTCCACCTGCGGTTTCAGGCCGCCCCATTCGCGCGACACGTCGCCGGTCCAAGGCATCATGCCGTAGCGCTGGCTGCCGGCGAAACCGGAACGCATCATGATGAACGGGCGTTCTTCGGGCGTATCTTTCAGGGCGTTCTCATAGACCATTTTCGCCCATTGGTGGCCATAGGCGTTGTGCACGGCATCGCCGCTTCCAGCCAGGTGCCGGCTGTCGCCGGGATGCACTTCCGGCTCGCCCAGATCGCCCCACCAGCCGGCCACGCCCTGTTTCTTCAGACCGCGGTAAATGCCCCAGAACCAATCCTGCGCTTTCGGGCTGAACACATCGATCAGGCCGGTGTTGCCGAAATAGAAGTCGAAGGTTTTCGGCTTGCAGTCCGGGCCCGGTGTGATGGCGCCGGCCGCGACCGCCTCGTCCCAGCGTTTCGAGCTGGTCAGGATGAACGGTTCGGTCACCAAAATCGTATTGATGCCGTCTTTTTTCAGGTCGGCAATCAGGCCCTCCGGATCCGGGAAGGCGTTTTTATCCCAGGCCAGATTGCCCATATGGCCCTTGATGTCCGGTCCGAACCAATACAGGTCGAGAATCAGTGCATCGACCGGAAATCCGGTCTGTTTGAATCGGGCGGCGGTGGCGCGCACCTCGGCTTCGTTGCGGTAACCGAAGCGCGACGCGAAATTGCCGAACGCCCAGCGCGGCGGCAGCGGTTGCCGGCCGGTGACCGCGGTGTAATTTTCCAGGATCTCGGGATACGAGTCTCCGGCCACCACCACATAGGCGGTGCGCCCATCGACGGCCGAGAAGCTCAGGGTGTTCTTGTCGGTTTTGCCCAGATCGACTTCGCCGCTGGCGGTGTTGTCGAACAGCAGCAGGTATTTGTTGCTGGAAACCACCGCCGGCAGGCTGTAGTACATCTGTTCGGCCTTGGTGGTGTAGCCGTAACTGGCTTTGTTGTAGAGCGGCAATTTGTTTCCGCGACGGTCCATGCCCAGTACGCGCTGGCCGGTACCCATCAGTTTTTCCTGCGGCTGAAGGGCGAATGAAAATCCGCGCCGGCCTTGTTCGGTCTGCACCCCGGCATTTTCCGAAAGCAGCGTCTTGCCGTTTTTAATGAATCGTATTTTCAAAGGGGATTTGTCAATCTGCACGCGCAGATCCGGGCTGCTGAAGCGCACCGATTTTTCGGTGTTTATCATGGCCAGATTCATCGGCGGGATATCGGCATTGGCATCCATTGCGAATGATTCGGGCTGCGTCATGCCAGCGGGCTGATAGTACACTTCCACCGCTTCCGGGTTCAGAAAGCGTACACGCACCGTGCCTTTGTCAGTGCTCAGGGTCAGGCTGTTGCCGCTGTTGGAAACGCCCTGAACCATTTGTTGCGAGGCGGCAGCCGGAAGGCTGATGGCAAAGGCGAGCGCGAAGCCCAGGCGGAATCGGAGTGCGGTCATGGAGGGCCTCAGTTCGGCAGTTCAAGAATGACGGATTGCAGCGGCGCCAGATCCAGGGGTAAGAATCCCATCATATTGACAACTTGCAGTTGAGTTTTACCTGCAGCCAAATGATCTTTCAAGTGGTAATTTCCATCGCGCAACCGCCATTCGGCGAGCAATGGCGGCGGCAGGCGCAGCGTGAAGCGCTTGATATCCGTTGCGCTGAAATTACTGACGATGATCAGCTTTTGTTTTGCGTTGTAGCGGACATAGGAAAATAGCTCGCCATCGTAACCCGCGTTACCGATATTGGTTTTGTGCAAATCGCGGTAATCGCCCATCAGAGCAGGCGCATTGCGGGTGAATTGCATCAGGCGCACGTAATCGGCGCGCAGGGCTTTTTCGGCCGGAGTCAATGCGCCTCCGTCAAACTTTCCGCCGTTCATCCAACGTTGGTGCGCCGGCACGCCCCAATAATCGAAAATGGTGGAGCGGCTGGCTTTGCCGAAACCGGCATCGCCATCGCCTTTCTCGCCCACGTCCTGCCCGAAATACAGCATGATGGGCGCAGTGCCGATGGTGGCCGAAACCACCATGGCCGGTAGGCCTTTTCGGGCATCACCGGCAAACGGCGCGCTGGCGATGCGCTGTTCGTCGTGGTTTTCGAGGAAATGCAGCAGATGCGGTTCGATGTCGGCGTACTGCGTCTGGATGTCCACCAGACGATCAGTGCTCGCCTTACCCTGCATGACCAATTTCAGATGATCATAGAAGTCGACCTTGTCGTATAGATAATCCATCTTGCCAAACCGGAGGTAATCGCGGTATTGCTTCGGGTTGTAGACTTCGGCCAACAGGAAAGCGTCGGGATTGGCATGTTTGATATGGCTGTTCAGATAGCTCCAGAACTCCACCGGCACCATTTCCGCCATGTCGTAGCGGAAGCCGTCCACGCCCTGCGCCAGCCAGAACCGGGTGATGTCGCGTAATTTGATCCATGAGCCTGGAACCGACTTGCCCTGCCAGAAAGCATGATGCGCCCGCCAGTCCTTGCTGGCATAGTCGGCCGGCAGGCGGTCGAAATCGTAACTGCCATCCGGTTTCACGCCATAATTGATCTTGACCGTTTCGTACCAGTCGTCGAACTTCGGTTGCGGCGCGCGCGATCCGTTGCCGGTCCATTTCGCCGGGCTCTCGGCAAAACGGCTGTCGGCCAACGGATGCGCTTCGCCATTAAGAACACGGTAATCCGACGGCCAGGCGGGAACACGGAAGGGTTGACCGGGCACATAGTAGAAATCGTTGTTGCGCGCGTATTCC
>DATMWF010000086.1:0-8269 GCA_035562675.1 Arenimonas sp.
CCGAGTTTCCGGCCATCATCCCTGATGGCGCAGGGCGTCGATGGGGTCGAGCTGCGAGGCTTTACGGGCCGGATAGATGCCGAAAAACAGGCCGGTCGCCATCGAGCAGACGGCCGCCAAGGCGATGACTTTCCAGTTCAGTTCGACCGGCAAAGCGCCGATTTTCTCCGTCAACAGCGAAAATCCTACCCCGAGAACGATCCCCATGATCCCGCCGCCCACCGATATCAGCATGGCTTCGGTGAGGAACTGGCGCTGGATTTCCCTGGGGCCTGCGCCAACCGCCATCCGAAGTCCGATTTCGCGGATCCGTTCGGTGACCGACACCAGCATGATGTTCATGATGCCGATGCCGCCGACGATCAGCGAAATGCTGGCCACGGCCCCCAGCAGCAGGGACATGATGCGCGTGGTTTCAGTGCGGGTGGCGATGATTTCGGCGATGTTGCGGACGGTGAAGTCATCCTCCGCGCCGGGCTGGATCTTGTGCTGCTGCCGGAGCAGGGTTTCCACCTGTTCCTGCACATAGGGCAAATCCTCGGCGCGCGCCACGCCCAGCGCAATCTGATTGACGCCACCGGGAACGGAAATATTGGCTAACCGCCGACGCGCCGTTTCAAGCGGAATCAGCACCACGTCGTCCTGGTCCTGGCCGAAGCCGCCTTGGCCTTTTTCGGCCAGAATGCCGACCACCTGGAAGGGCGTTTTACCGATACGGATGCTTTCGCCGAGCGCTTCGGATTCGCCGAACAGTTCCCGACGCACGGTTTCGCCGATCAAGGCCACTTTATTGCCGGATTTATAATCGGCGTCTTCAAAACCGGCGCCCTGCGCGATATCCCATCCGTTGATGGAAAAATAGTCCGCTTCAAGTCCTTGCCAGCTGGTTGACCAGTTGTTTTCGGCGTACACCGCCTGCGCGCCGCCGCGCAGGCCTGAGGCGATATAGGCAACTTCGGGAATCTGTTGCCGAATGGCTTTCGCGTCGGATTCGGTCAAGGTGATGCGTGAACCGGCCCCCATGCGCACGCCGCCGCTTCGCGAAGCCCCTGAGCTGATGTCGAGACGGTTGGCGCCAAGGCCGGAGACCATTTTGTCGATTTCATTCTGGGTGCCCTGACCTACCGAGACCATCACGATCACGGCTGCGATGCCGATGATCACGCCCAATGACGTGAGCGCGCTGCGCAGCCAATTGCCGCGCAGGGAAGTTACCGCTGTACGGAAGCTGTCAACCCACATAAGGCTTCTCCTGTTCGCTCAGCATGCCGTCACGCATCACGCAGATGCGGTCGGCATTGGCGGCGACGTAGGCGTCGTGGGTGATCAATATGATCGTATGGCCTTCGGACTTGAGACGCTTGAACAGCGCCAGGATCTCCTCGCCGGTTTTCGAATCGAGCGCACCGGTCGGCTCATCGGCCAGAATCATCGGCGGCTTGTTGACCAGTGCCCGGGCGATGGCGACACGCTGCTGCTGGCCGCCGGAAAGTTCACCGGGTTTGTGACGGGCACGCTCGGCCAGGCCCACCGATTGCAGCGCCGCCATGGCCATCGGTTCGCGCCGGTCCAGCGGGACGGCGGCATAGGAAAGCGGCATCATGACGTTATGCAGCGCATCCATGCGGGTCAGCAGGTTGAAGCCCTGGAACACGAAGCCGATCTTGTCCAGACGCAGCTTGGCGAGCTGCTCCTTGTCCAGGCTGGCGACATCCACGCCTGCGCATCGGTAAACCCCTGAGTCCGCGCGGTCCAGGCAGCCGAGGACATTCATCAGGGTCGACTTGCCGGAACCTGACGGGCCCATGATGGCCACGAACTCACCGGCCTCAATGCGCAGATTGACCTGATCCAAGGCCACGACCTGCGCCTCGGTTCCCCTGGCATAGACTTTGCTCAGGCCGACGATTTCGATGAGCGCCGCGCTCATGGCGCCCGGCGCGCGCTGCCGACGATGACCTGCTGGCCTTCGCTCAAGCCGCCGATCACTTCGGTCCGGCTGCCGTCACTGGCGCCAAGGCGTATTTCAACCGCTTTCGGCTCGCCGTTCTCCAGCACGTATACCGTGGCGCGCTTGGCATTGAACAGGGACTGGATCTGCTGGTCCCAACGCGCCTGCTGCCGCTCGTCCAGCTGAGCGCGGACATTCGCGAACGATTTGGCGAAGCGCTCGGCAAAACGGGTGTTGCGGCTGCCGCCGGCCCCTTGGCCTGCGCCGGCGTTAGGGGTGGCGCCGTTGCCGGATGCCCCGCCCTGCGCCATGCGCTGCATCATGCCCAGAGCCTGTTTTTCATAGTCCGCCGCGGATTGATCGAACACGTCCAGCACCTGCCCTGACACCTTCATCTGTGACAGAAGGTCGCGCATCGCGGCAAGTTGCGCCTTCATGCGCTTGGTGCGCTCTTCGGCCGACGGCAGGCTGCGCTCTGCGGACGGCGCACCCATCGGCGAAGTGGATGCGGCACTGGCGGGCCGGAACCGCAAGGCGGCGCTTGGAATGGTCAGCACCTGGTTTTTCCGGCTGGTGATGATCTGCGCCGTCGCGGTCATGCCGGGCAACAGGTTCTGTTCGTTGTTGCTGACCTCGATCACCACGGGATAGGTGATGACGTTGGAAACATTGCTCGCCGACAGGCGGATCTGCTTCACCTGCCCCTCAAAGGATTTATCCGGGTATGCATCGACGCTGAAAGTGGCCGACTGGCCGACACGTACCTGTCCGATGTCGGACTCATCGATGGCCAGGATGATTTCCATCGCGGACAGATCGCCGGCAATCGTGAACAGCACCGGTGTCTGCAGGCTGGCCGCCACGGTTTGGCCGGGTTCGACGTTGCGCGCCAATACCGTGCCCTTGACCGGTGAGCGGATGATGGTTTTCGCCAGATCCAGCTTGGCGGTGTTCAAGTTCGCGGCCTGCTGTTGGATCAGCGCCTGCGCCGACATGACGCGTGCATTGGCCTGATCGCGCTGGGCGGCGGCCAGGTCGCGGTCGGTGTTCGAGACCAACTGCCTTTCCGCCAACTGGTTCTTCCGGGCAAAGTCCTTCTGGGCGTTGACGGCGCTTGCACGGGCTTCAGCCAGATTCGCGCGGGCACTGGCCAGTGCAGCCTCAGCCTGGGAAACGCGGGCCTGGAAGGTGGACGGATCGATGCGGGCGATGACCTGGCCCGGCTCGACATTGTCGTTGAAATCGACATCGACCGACTGCAATGTGCCGGACACCTGGGTGCCCACTTCAACCGTGGCGGTGGCACCCAAGGTGCCGGTTGCCGAAATGGCAGAGGACAGATCGCCGCGCTGCACCGGCTCGGCGCGGTACTGGCCGGACTCATCCCCGCTTCCCGGAAAGAAATGACGGTAGCCGAAAAATGCGGCGGCGGCCAGCAGGATGCCAAGAACAAGTTTGCCGGGCGTGAATCGTGCGCGTTTTTCAGTCATGGGATTGTTTCGCATTCCGTAAAGTTTGTTGGTTCAGGACGAGGATCATCCTAGGAGGGATGATTCAGGCAGCGAAACCGTCGCAATGGTTCCTTTGCCGGGCTCGCTCTCCAACGTGATGGTCCAACCGAATCGGTCGCAGAATTTCTTTACCAGGGACATTCCGATACCTTTGCCGGTCTGGTTTCCCGATTCGCCGCGGTAAAACAGTTCGAACACCCTGTCCAGCTGTTCCCGGGTCATGCCGATGCCGGTGTCCATGACCTGGATTCTGTTCCTGTCCACGGTGACCTCGATGCTGCCATGGTCGGTATAGTGGCAAGCGTTGCGGACCAGGTTGCCGATGACGATGGAAAACACGTAATACGGGACACTGACCTGGAAATCGTGGTTGATGTGGGTGATCCACTCGACCGGTCTGTCGCGGATCAGCAACTGCGCCTTCTCGGCCTCGTCGGCGATCACTTCCGATATCCAGTAGGGGTGCTCACTGTGACCGAAGTCGTTTTCGCGCGCCAGCAGCAGGAAGCCCTCGATCAACGACTCCATTTCCTTGCTGGCTTTCTGAATTCGCGCTATGGACCGCTGCGCCAGCGGCGAAAGGCCGGTGTCTCCGGCCACCATGTCACTGGCCACGCGGATGACGGTCAGCGGGGTGCGCAGCTCGTGCGAGGCATTGGCGGTAAAGGTCTGCTCGCGCTCGACGAACTGGCCGATGCGCTGGCCGAAATCATGCAGGGATGCCGCCAGCACTTCCGCTTCGCTGTCCATGTCCTTGGGCAGTTTTTCCGGGGCGAGCACCGACACATCCGGCTGTTTGGGATCCCATCCGCGCACTTGGCCGGCCAGCCAGATGACCGGCGACACCAGGCGCTTGGATGTCCGGTAACTGGTCAGCACCATGGCATACACCACAATCAGCAGCAGGGCCAGCGGCACCACGCCGAACCAGAACGCCAGGGCATCGACCTGTTCCTGCTTGAAGATCAACACCAGCTTGTGGTGGTTCTTGGTTTCAACCCAGACCAGTTCGCCGCCCTGCTCCTGCGGAATGCTTTGGTAGCCGTTGCCCAGAGACCGGTATTTTTCGGGCAGGGCGGCCTTGCCTTCCATGTCAAGCAGGTAGCCTTTCATGTTGAAGGTATCCGGCACCTGGGTATCCGGCTTGGTTTCCAGCAGCTTCCAGAAATGGCTCGCTTCATCCTGCAGCGCCTGCTTGATCAGCAGGTCCTTGATGACCACCGAGGCGCCGTAAACGCCGATAACCGCGGCAAAGCAGATGGCCGCCAGCTGCAGGATGAACGCGGACCAGAACTTTTTGTTTAAGCCGCGTTTTGAGCTCATGCTTTGGGCTGTTCAGCCAGATCGACGATCCGGTAGCCGGCGGTCTGCACGGTATGCAGCAGCTGCTTGTCGAAAGAGCGGTCAACCGCCTTGCGCAGGTTGTACAGATGGCTCCTGAGGGTATCGGACTCAGGCAGTTCATCACCCCAGATCTCGCGCTCTATGTCACGCCGAGTCACCACGCGCGGGGATTCGCGCATCAGGATGCCCAGCAGCCGCAACGCGATCGGCGAAAGGCTCAGCTCGCGGCCGCCGCGCGTGGCCCGAAGGCTGCCGGTATCCAGGATCAGGTCGGCAACCTGATACACCTCGGTACTGACCTGGCGGCGTTCACGGCGGATCAGGGCACGGATGCGCGCCTCGAGCTCCTGGATGGCGAATGGCTTGATGAGATAATCATCGGCACCGGCTTCGAGTCCAAGCACCTTGTCGGACACGGCGTCACGCGCGGTCAACATCAGCACCGGGGTGGATTTCTTGCCTTCCGTGCGGAGTTTCTGGCAGACCTGCAGGCCGTCCATGCGCGGCAGATTCAGATCGAGCACGATCACATCGTAGCTGTTCTGCACGGCAAGACGGTAGCCGTCCACGCCATCACCGGCGTAATCGACGCCGAAGCCTTTGTTTTCAAAGTATTCGCCTACCACTTCGGATAGGCTGCGGTTGTCCTCGACTAAGAGGATGAGTCCTGCTTGATGTTCACGCTTCATAGTGCCTCCTATACGGCTTCAGCTTTGTGAAGAATGCACGGCATGCGGTGATTATCGCGTGAAACGGCCTCAGAACGGTATTTTACCCGTCAGAATGTCCTTGTACATGATCCAATCGGACACGAAGGAATAAAACGGGTACTTGAAGGTCGCCGGCCGGTTCTTTTCAAAGAAAAAATGCCCCACCCAGGCAAAGCCATAGCCGCAAAAAAACGCGGCTGGCAGCCAAAACCACTGCCCGGTCAACACCCATGCCGCAAAACAGCCCAGAACCAAGGAAGTGCCCACGAAATGCAGGCGCCGGCAGGTGATGTTCCGGTGTTCGCTCAGGTAATACGGATAGAACTCGGACAGCGAATCAAAACGGGTCATTGGCGGCCTCCTGGCGTTTTGCCTGATGCCATAAACGTTCCTGCTCGGTCAACCCGAACTGCGCCAGACTGCATCCGGCGGCCTGCGCCAGCCCTTCCATGGCACGGAAGCGGCGTTCGAACTTGGCGTTGGCGCGGCGCAGGGCCGAACCGAAATCAACTTGGGCATGCCTGGCGAGATTGACGCAGACGAACAGGATGTCACCGATTTCGTCTTCAAGCGCCTCATGGCCGCGGCCTTGGGCGAACTCCGCGCGGACTTCCTCGATCTCTTCATGCAGTTTGGCGAACACGCCCTCGACGTCCGGCCAATCGAAGCCTACCGTCGCCGCGCGCTTCTGGAGCTTGGTGGCGCGCTGCCATTCCGGCAGACCGCCGCTGATGCCGGACAAGGCGCTGGTATCGGTGCCGGACTTGGCTTCGCGTTCGCGTTTTTTATGGTCTTCCCACGCGACGGTCTGGGCTTCGGCGTCCACGATGCTTTCATTACCGAAGACATGCGGATGCCGGCGCAGCATTTTCCCGTTGATGGCCCTGACCACATCGTCGAACGTGAACAGCCCGCGCTCGTGCGCCAGTTGGGCATGGAACACGACCTGCAACAGCAGGTCACCGAGTTCGTCGCGCAGATCGTCGAAATCGCCGCGCTCGATCGCGTCGGCGACTTCATAGGCCTCTTCGATGGCGTACGGCGCCAGCGATCGGAAATCCTGCTGGAGATCCCAGGGACAGCCGTTATCCTTGTCGCGCAGGGCGCGCATGATGTCCAGCAATTCCTGGACGGCGCGGCTCACAGCCAATCCTGCCAGGCTATCCCGCGGTCGCCGACCGCGATGAAATGCGGATTCAGCAGGGATTCCTTATGGTTGTAGCGCAGCGGCATGCCGTCTATGGTGAATACGCCGCCGCCCGCCGCTTCCAGTACCGCCTGCGCCGCGGCGGTATCCCACTCGGAAGTGGGGCCGAAGCGTGGATACAGGTCGACGTCGCCGGTGGCGATCCGGCAGAATTTCAGCGATGAACCGAGCCCGACGGTGTCAACCGCGCCGATCTGATCCAGGTAGGCCTGGGTCTTTTCGTCCCGGTGCGAGCGGCTGGCGGCCACCCGCAATGGGCTGGCCGCTTTGGCGACCCGTGCCGTACCCTGTTCGGCGCCCTTGAACCACTGCGCGCCCAGACCTCGGCCGCCGACCAGCAACCAATCCAGGGCCGGCGCGTAGACCACGCCCAATACCGGTTCGCCGTGCTCGATCAACGCGATATTGACCGTGAATTCGTCGTTCTTCTTGATGAATTCGCGGGTGCCGTCCAGCGGATCGACCAGCCAGTAGCGGTCCCAGGTCCGGCGCGTCGCCCAATCGATTGCAGCGGACTCTTCGGACAGGATGGGCAGCGATGAATGGATGTCCGGCAGCAGACCGACGATGCAGCGGTGCGCCGCCAGATCGGCCTGTGTCAACGGCGACGCATCGGATTTTTCGGTAACCGTGAAATCCTGCCGGTACACCGCCATGATTTCAGCGCCGGCAAGCCGTGCGATGTCGCTGATCCGGTCCGCCCACTGTTTCATGGCCGCCGGGCCATCATTTCTTTGATGTACAGCAGGGCGGCCAGGCTGCGGCCTTCCGAGCAGTCTTCACGCATCACCAGCTCATGCAGGTTGTCGAGCCGCCAAGGCAGCACTTCGAGCAGCTCCGGCTCGTCGCCGACCAGGCGCTCAGGGTAAAGATCCTCAGCCAGGATCAGGTCGATGGCGTGAGTCATGTAGGTCGGCGCCAGGGTGATGGAGCGCAGGTATGTGAGCTTTCTGGCGCCGAAACCGGCCTCTTCCTTCAATTCGCGGTCGGCGGCCTGCAGGGCGGTTTCACCTTTGTCGATGCGGCCCTTGGGCAGGCACAGTTCATAACGGTCGGTGCCGGCGGCGTATTCCTTGATCAGCAGGATTGTGTCCCGATCGGGCATGGCGGCGATCATCACCGCACCGTTGCCCTGCTGGATGGATCGTTCGTAGCGCCTGCGCTCGCCGTTTGAAAACTCCAGGTCCAGCAATTCGCGCTTGCCGTGGTTGTTTTCAATCAGTTGCCGGGAATGGATAATAGGGTAGGAACTCATGTTTTCATTGTCGCGCACTTCAGCTACGCTGACTAGATATAGGAATGCGAATTATGCCCTCTTACACCCCGCCGCAGGATCTGCGGAGCTGGCACCAGCGCGATCTGTCGGTGCTGTGGCATCCCTGCACGCAGATGGCCGAGCATCCCGACACCCTGCCGCTGATTCCGATCCGTTCCGGCAAAGGCGTCTGGCTGCACGACATCGAGGGCAAGCGCTATCTGGACGCCGTCAGCAGCTGGTGGACCAATCTATTCGGGCATTCCGAACCGCGCATCGCGCAGGCCATCG